>NZ_JBHTRF010000033.1:80122-87068 GCF_042796115.1 Kitasatospora sp. NPDC056446
TGTAAACTCGCCGCCCGGGCGGTCGGGCGGCTTGTGGGGGGGCCCGCACCGTGCGGTGCGGGCCCCCGCTTCGCGATGATCGCGAGTCAGCGTGGAGGCTGACGTCAGCCGATGATCTGGATGTTCTCGGCCTGCGGGCCCTTCTGGCCCTGCGTGACGTCGAACTCGACCTTCTGGCCTTCGAACAGCTCACGGAAGCCCTGGGCCGAGATGTTCGAGTAGTGGGCGAACACGTCAGCGCCGCCACCATCCTGCTCGATGAAGCCGAAGCCCTTTTCGCTGTTGAACCACTTCACGGTGCCGGTAGCCATAACCGTCTCCTCTAAAACTGGGGCATCAGGGACTCACACCTCGTGAATCCCCAAGTAGCCGCGATCCCCATCCGGAGACTGAAACACCGGACAAAAACAAATGCGCCTGTTGGTTGGGACCAGCAGGCGCACACATGCGTTCATGGGAACCAAAACTGCAACTGACTCGACTGTAGCACGGTGACACCCCGGTCGACCGGGGATTTTACGCCGCACAGATCACGTTTGACCTGCCCGGGAAGCGGGGAGGCGGCGCCCCGCCGGAGCGGGACGCCGCCTGTGGAACCGGTGCCCGGGTCAGTGCCGGCCGGCCGGCTCGGGCACGCCGTGCGTGCCCGCCAGCGGTGCCGGGCCGTCGCCGTGGCCGTGGCTCGGGCTGTCGGCGTGGCCGGGCCACCAGGCGCGGTGGCCGAGCAGCGCGGTGAGGGCCGGGGTGAAGAACATCGCCATCACGAAGGCCGCCAGCACGATGCCGAAGGCCAGCGAGAAGCCGAGCTCCATGAAGAGGACGTTGCCCGCGAGCATGAAGGTCGCGAACGACGCCGCCAGGATGAAGCCGGCCGCCGCGACGGTCGGGCCGCCGTGCTTGATGGCCTCGCTGGCCGCCTCGCGCGGGCTGCGGCCCTCGCGGGCCTCCTCCCGGAGGCGGGCGATGATCAGGATGTTGTAGTCCGTGCCGATCGCCACCACGAACAGGTAGATGAAGATCGGCAGCATGAACATCAGGCCGGGCTCGCCCTTGAGGTTCTGGAAGACCAGGGTGGTGGCACCGAGGGTGCCGCCGAAGCCCAGGCCGACCGAGGCCATCAGGTACCAGGGGGCGACGACGCTGCGCAGCTGCAGGCCCAGGATGAGCATGATGATCAGGGCCGCGATCGGGAAGACCAGCGTGTAGTCGTGCACCATCGCGGTGTTGATGTCCTTGTACACCGACGTGATGCCGCCGACCAGGGCCTTGCTGTCGGCCGGGGCCGAGGCGTGGGCGGTGTCGCGGACCTTCTCGATGGTGTCGATGGCCTTGTTGGAGGCCGGCGCGTCGTTGAGCATCACGGTGAAGTCACCGGTGGTGCCGTCGGCGTTGATCGCCTTGTTCTCGGCGCTCGGCGTGACCACGCTGGCCACCCCGGGGACGCCCTGGAGCTTGTCGGCGAAGTCCTTGAGCGCGGAGTCGCTGAGCTTGCTGCCGTTGGTGCTGGTCAGGAAGACGTGGCTCGGGTCGGCGGCGCCGGCCGAGAACGCGGTCATCAGCTTGTCCTGGACGACCATCGACTCCTTGCCCTTGGGCATCGAGCTGCCGGCCAGGTCGTAGGTGCCGTGGTAGTTCAGGCCGGCCAGGGACAGCACCACCAGGATGGCGCCGGAGACCAGGGCGACCAGGCCGGGCTTCTTGCCGGTGATCCGGCCGAGCGCGGCGAACCGGGCGTTCCGGGGCTCCTGCATCCACTTCTTGCCCGGCCAGAACACGCCCTTGGACGGGATGACGGCGAGCACGGCGGGGGCCAGGGTCAGCGAGACCAGGGCGGTCGCGATGACGGCGATGGCCAGCGCCGGGCCGAGCGCGGTGAACATGCCCAGGCTGGAGAGGATCAGCACGGCGAAGGCGACGGCGACGGCACCGGCGGCGGAGGCGATCGCCTCGCCGACCCGGCCGACGGCGTTGGCCACGGCGGTCTTGCGGTCCTCGCCCAGGCGCAGCCGCTCGCGGTAGCGGAAGGCGAGGAAGAGGAAGTAGTCCGTGCCGACGCCCAGGACCACGATGATCAGGATCGCGGAGGTCATCGGGGAGGACTTGAGGTCGAACATCTTGATCGCGTCGGCGATCAGTCCGTTGGCCACCGGCATCGCGATGACCAGCGAGAGCAGGACCGGCAGGATGCCGGCCAGGATGCTGCGGAAGATGATGCCGACGATCAGGATGACCAGCAGCAGACTGCCGAACAGGACGATGGCGTCGGTGGCGCCGGAGGCGTCCTTCTGGTCCAGGCTGCTGGCGGCCTGGCCGCCGACCTGGAACTTCAGCCCGGTGCCGTCGGCGAGCTTGGTCCCCTCGTCACGCAGCTTCTTGGCCGCGTCGGGGAACTCCTCGGTCTGCGCCTTGGCCTTGTCGACGGCGACCATGGACAGCGCGTACTTGCCGTCCTTGGACTTCGACGTCTTGGCGTCGACCGAGGTGATCTTCTCGACCGCGGGGATGTTCGCGTCGGTCAGGCCCTTGACGATCTTGTCCATCGAGGCCTGGTCGGCGTCGTTCAGCGCCTGGCCGTCGTTGCGCTCGAAGAGCAGCAGCGCGGAGGGGGTGAAGCTCGACGGGAAGGCCTGCTCCTGGAGCTGCGCCGCCTGGATCGACTCGTAGTGCTTGGGCAGGAACGCGGACTCGTCCGTCTGCGAGGTGACCGTCGGGGCCGAGGCGACGATGGCGATCATCGCGACGACCCAGGCGAGGATCACCCACCACGCACGGCGGACGACGAAGTGTCCTAGTCGGTGGAACATGCTCTGATGCCTCCTGGGCATGACTCACCGCAGCCCTTGGGGGACGGGACGCTGGGCGACGGCAGGACCGGCCCGGAGCGCACGCTGGCACACCCTTGCCGGTCGGCAGGTAAGTAGGTTCGGGGCATCATCTTACGAGCACTTGCTTGCCGCCCGGCAAGGAGCCCCCGTCTTCCAACCCCCGTACGGGACCCCCCGAAACGGCCCCGACCCAGTTTCTCCCGACCGGACCCCCCTTGACCTCGTACTCCGGGTGGAGCCATCTCCCCCTCAGGGTGGAGGTGCGTCCCCTACCCCCAAGGAGGAGTTCTCGGGGTCGGGGGGTAGGGAAAACCCCACCCCGCCCCCGAAGCAGGCACCAGGGACGGCTCACCCGCCAGCCGGATTACCCCCCGACTCCCGCCTGCCTACTGTCGGTTGCGACGCCGGACCCGCAGCCGGCGCGCAGCGGACCGCGGCGCCGAAGGACCGGACCGCCACCGCTCCCGTCCGGCGACGACCGCCGCACTCCCAGGGGGGAACCTCCGTGAAGCCCGTGAGACCCAGACTCGGCACGGCCGCCGCGATGGGCGCCTGGAGCGCCCGGAACCGGAAGACCGCCGTCTTCGGCTGGCTGCTCTTCGTCATCCTGGCCGCCGTGCTCGGCGGCCTGCACGGCAGCACCCGGGTGACCGAGGCCGAGTCGATGCCCGGACAGGTCTCCCGGGCCGCGAAGATCCTCGACGAGGCCGGGGTGAAGAGCCCCGCGAGCGAGACCGTCCTGGTCCAGAGCACCACCCGCAGCGCCGACGACCCCGACTTCCGCGCCGTCGTCGCCCAGGTGGTCACCGCCGTCGACGGCACCGGCAAGGCCGCCGAGGTCCGCTCCCCGTACGACACCAGGGCGGTCTCCCGGGACGGCCACTCCGCGCTCGTCCTGGTGACGCTCAAGGGCGACCGGGACCAGGCCGTCACCGACGTCCCCGCCGTGCTGGACGCCGTGGCCGGCGTGCAGCAGCGCAACCCCGGGCTGACCGTGGTCGAACTCGGCGACGCCAGCTCCGGCAAGTGGATCCAGGACCAGTTCAAGAACGACTTCGCCCGCGCCGAGTGGACGGCCGTGCCGCTCGCCCTCGGCATCCTGCTGGTCGCCTTCGGCGCACTGGTCGCCGCCGTCCTGCCGGTGCTGCTCGCGCTCACCGCCTTCGTCGCGGCCGCCGGCCTGGTCGCACTCACCAGCGGGCTCCTGCACACCAGCAACGACGCCAGTTCGGTGATGCTGCTGGTCGGCCTGGCCGTCGGCGTCGACTACTGCCTGTTCTACCTGCGCCGCGAACGCGAGGAGCGGGCCGCCGGGCGCGACCCGCGGACCGCGCTGGCCGTGGCCGCCGCCACCAGCGGCCGGGCGGTGCTGGTCTCCGGCGTCACCGTGGTCGTCGCCATGGCCGGCATGTTCCTCACCGGCATCGCCGACTTCCGGGCGATGGCCTTCGCCACCATCCTGGTCGTGGTCACCGCCGTCCTCGGCTCGCTCACCGTGCTGCCCGCGCTGCTGTCGATGCTCGGCGACCGGGTCGACAAGGGCCGGGTGCCGCTGCTCGCCAAGCTGCGCCGCCCCGACGCCGCGCAGACCGGCGGACGGTTCTGGAACGCGGTGCTCACCCCGGTGCTGAACCGCCCGCTCGCCTCCACCGTGCTGGCCGGCGCCTTCCTGCTGGCCCTGGCCGCGCCGCTGCTCACCATGCACACCGCCAACCTGACCTTCCAGCAGCAACTGCCCCGGGGCAACGCGCTGGTCACCGCCTCGCAGAAGATCGAGGCCGCCTTCCCCGGCAGCCCCGCCCCGGCCACCGTCGTCATCAGGTCCGCCGACATCGGCTCCCCCGCGATGACCGCCGCGATCGCCGACCTGAAGGCGAAGGCACTGGCCAGCGGACGGATGCACGGCCCGGTGGAGGTCACCGTGCACGCCGACCGCAACGTCGCCACCGTCGACATCCCGCTCGACGGCACCGGCAACGACGCCACCAGCAACGACGCGCTGCGGACCCTGCGCGAGGACCTGGTGCCCTCGACCGTCCTCAAGGTGCCCGGCACCGAGGCCCCGGTCACCGGCCGCACCGCCGGGTCGTACGACTTCAACGCCAGGATGACCGGTTCGATGCCGCTGGTCTTCGGCTTCGTGGTCGCCTTCGCCTTCCTGCTGATGCTCACCTCCTTCCGCTCGATCGCCGTCGCCGCCACCGCCGTGGTGCTCAACCTGCTCTCGGTGGGCGCCGCGTACGGAGTGCTCACACTGGTCTTCCAGCACGGCGTGGGCGCCTCGCTGCTGGGCACCGCCGGGGTCGGCGCGGTGGAGTCCTGGGTGCCGCTGTTCCTCTTCGTGATCCTCTTCGGGCTCTCGATGGACTACCACGTCTTCGTGGTCTCCCGGATCAAGGAGGGCCGCGACCGCGGGCTGCCGACCCGGGCCGCGATCGCCCACGGCATCCGCTCCACGGCCGGGGTGGTCACCAGCGCCGCGGTGATCATGGTGGCGGTGTTCGCGGTCTTCGGCACCCTCTCCATGCAGGCGATGAAGCAGATGGGCGTCGGCCTGGCAGTCGCCGTGCTGATCGACGCCACGGTGATCCGCGCGGTGCTGCTGCCCTCGGTGATGACCCTGCTCGGCGACCGCAACTGGTACCTGCCGCGATGGCTGCACTGGCTGCCGGACCTCTCGCACGGCGAGTCCGTCCCGCCGATCGGCGCCCCGGACACCCTCCGGCAGACGCCCGCCGCCCCCGACCGGGAAGCGCGGCACCGCAGAGTCGGGGTCTGAACCCCCTCCGGACCCTTCCAGGCCCTTCCAAGCCCTTCCGGACCCTTCCGGACCCCGGACCGCGCGAACGGCGCCGGGCCCCGCAGCGCGCGGGGCCCGGCGTCCGTGCGTCATGATGATCACCGTCCGGGAGCCCCCGGATGAACACCGGCGGAACGGAGCCCCGTCATGATCCCCTTCGACGAGGGCCGCGCGCGACTGCTGCTCGCCCGCGCCTGCGAGTCCGCCGGACTGCCCGACCCCGGCGACGCCCGGCTGCTCGCACTCGGCGAGAACGCCGTCTTCGACCTCGGCGACCCGGCCGTCGTCGCCAAGGTCGGCCGCGGCCCCGAACTGCACGACCGGGCTCGGCGCGAACTGACCGTCGCCCGCTGGATGGCCGGGGAGGGCGTCCCGGTGGTGCGCCCCTACAACGCGGTGCCCCCCGAGCCGCAGTCCGCCGACGGGCACCCGGTCACCTTCTGGCACCGGCTCGCACCCGCCGTCCGCCCCGCCCGGCCCGTCGACCTCGCCCCGCTGCTGCGCACCCTGCACCGGCTGCCGGTACCGCCCGTCCCGCTCGGCCGGCGCGACCTGCTGGCCCCGGTCGAACGCTGGCTGGCCTCCGCCGAAGGCTACGTCGACCCGGCGGACGTCACCTTCCTGCGCCACCGCCGGGACGCCTTCGCCGCCGCCCTGGCCGACCTCGCCCCGCGGCTCGAACCCGGGGTGATCCACGGCGACGCGCTGCCCCGCAACGTCCACGTCGGCCCGGACGGACCGGTGCTGCTCGACCTCGAATTCGTCGCCGACGACCTGCGCGAACACGACCTGGTGGTCCTCGCCCTCGCCCACGACCGCTACGGCGTGCCCGGCGAGGAGTACCGCGCGTTCACCGGGGCGTACGGCTGGGACGTGCGGGAATGGCCCGGCTTCACCGTGCTGCGCGGGGCCCGGGAGACCGCCAGCGCCTCCTGGGTGGCGCAGCAGGCGGCCGGCAACCCGGCCGCGCTCGCGGAGTTCCGGCGCCGGGTCGACTCGCTGCGGGACGGGGCCACCGAGGTGCGCTGGTACCCGTTCTGACAGCGGGCCGATACCCCGGCGGACGGGCGGACCGACACCCCGGCAGGCGGCACGGATACCCCGGCGGACAGGCGGACGCCAACCGGGGCGGGTGTGAGAAGGCTCCCGGCGGGGAGCGGTCCGGCGCGCAACCGGGGCACGTAACCTCGGCGTCCTAGGGCGTGTCTGACGATTCCCGTCGGATCAGCGTGCGGCGTTGGGGTGCGTGCATCGCAAGGCGGAGGAGGGAGTCCATGCGGAGCATCGGCGACCGACCACAACGCGGCGAGGTGCGTGCCTG
>NZ_JBHTRF010000034.1:0-8922 GCF_042796115.1 Kitasatospora sp. NPDC056446
CCGGCCCGGCCCGCGCCCGGGGGGGGGCGGCGCGGCCCCCCCCCCGGGGGGGCCCGCCCCCCCCCCGGGGGGGGGGGGCCGGGCCCCGGGGGAGGCGGGGCGGCTGCGGGCCGGCCCAGGGGCGGCCGGGAGGCGGCCGAGGGCCGGTCCGGGGGCGTGGCCGGGGCCGGTCCGGGGGCGTGGCCGGGGCCGGTCCGGGGGCGTGGCCGGGGTACGCGGGTTCGAGGGATGCCGTCGATCCGTACGGGCCGTCGAAGTACAGTGCGAGGGCGCGCGACCGGCCGAGCGTCGTGCGGCCCCCCACCCCGACGAAAGGCACCCCGTCGTGATGCCACTGTGGTCACGCGCCCAGCAGCAGGACTACCGCAGCCGGGTGCGGGGCTGCCTGCTCGGCGGGGCCATCGGCGACGCGCTCGGCGCCGGCGTCGAGTTCGAGGCGCTGGAGAAGATCCGGGCCCAGCACGGACCGCAGGGCGTCACCGGCTACGTCACCGCGTACGGGCGCACCGGCGCCGTCACCGACGACACCCAGCTCAGCCTGTTCACCGTCGACGGACTCATCCGCGCCCACATCCGGCGCGACACCGGCAGCTGGCACCCGCCCACCGACCTGCACCTGGCGTACCTGCGGTGGGCCGCCACCCAGCGCGACTGGGGCCCGGACGAGCGCCGCCCCGACCTCGGCTGGCTCGGCCGCGAGGAGTGGCTGTACGCCCAGCGCGCCCCCGGCCAGGGCTGCCTGTCCGGCCTCACCGGGCCCGACGCCGAACGGCTCGGCACCCTGGACCGGCCCAAGAACCCGCACTCCAAGGCCTGCGGCACGGTGGCGCGGTCGGCGCCGTTCGGGCTGCTCACCACCTGGGAGCCGGGCCTGGTGTTCCAACTCGCGGTGGAGTGCTCGGTGCTCACCCACGGCCACCCCACCGGCTACCTCGCGGCGGGTGCCCTCGCGGTGATCGTCCAGTCCGTCGCCCGCGGCGGCACCCTGGAGGAGGGCGTCCACCTGGCGCTCGCTCTGCTCTCCGAGCGCCAGGGGCACGAGGAGACCACCGCCGCGCTGCGGGCCGCGCTGGACGCCGTCCGGGCCGGAGAGCCCTCCGCGGAGCGGGTGGAGGCACTGGGGGAGGGCTGGGTCGCCGAGGAGGCGCTGGCGATCGCGGTCTACTGCGCACTGGTCGCCCACGACGTCCGCTCGGGCCTGCTGCTCGCCGTCAACCACTCCGGGGACAGCGACTCCACCGGCGCGATCTGCGGCAACCTGCTGGGGGCGCTGCACGGGGACACCGCGCTGCCGCCGGGCCTGGTGGCCGGGGTCGAGGGGCGGGCCGCGATCCTCGAACTCGCCGACGACTTCGTGCTGGAGCTGATGCACGGCACCGAACTGCACGACCGGCGGACCGCCGAGGGCGCCCAGTGGTCCGTCCGCTACCCGGTGGTGGACTGAGACCCGGTGGCGGGCCGGTGGGCCGGTGATGAGCCGGGACGGCGCCCCGACACGGCAGTTGCCCGTAGCGCCGACCGCCGCCGAGGGCGACGGACAGCGCTACGGGCAACTGGCCCGAGTACGGAACCGGTCGGGCGGTCAGCCCCGGAGGCCGCCGAAGCCCCCTGCCGCCGCCGCGGCGGCGAACGCGTTCCAGGCCTCGGTGGAGAAGCGGAGCTGGGGGCCCCGGGGGTCCTTGGAGTCCCGGACCGCCACCTCCCCCGCGTCGGGGACGGCGATCTCCACGCAGGCGCCTTGGCCGCCGCTGTGAGTGCTCTTGCGCCATCGGGTTCCGTGCTCGGACGGGGTGATCATTCGTGGAATTCCTTTTCGATGTCGGCTATCAGCGACCGGCTCTCCGCGACACCGAGTGCGGCCGCTCTCAGGTAGTCGTACAGACCGGTATAGCGGCGCACATCAGCCTCCTTCTCCAAGTAGAGATCGCTCGTCACACCTTCGAAGTAGACAACCGTGGAATCGGCTGACTCCGGGAACTCCAGCAGGGAGAATGTCCCGGTCATGCCGGGGTGCGCGCCATGCGAGAACGGGATCACCTGGATGGTGATGTTCGGGCGCAGGCTCAGCTCCAGCATCTGCCGCAGCTGCCGCGCCATCACCTCCTTGCTGCCGACCTCGCGGCGCAGCACCGCCTCGTCTATGACGGTCCACAGGCTGCCCAGCTGGTTCTCGCCGTGGACGCGCTCCTGGCGCTTCATGCGGACCTGCACCCGGCGCAGCACGGCGTTCGCGTCGGTGTCCGGCTGGGTGCCCTCGACCACGGCCTGGGCGTACTGCTCGGTCTGCAGCAGGCCCGGCACGAAGGAGGACTCGTACGCGCGGATCGAGGAGGCCTCGGCCTCCAGCCCGATGTAGACGCTGTACGGGGTCGGCATGTCGTTGAAGTCGTGCCACCAGCCGCGCTGGCGCGACTCCTTGGCCATCTCCATGAGGCTGGCGCGCATCTGGTCGTCGGGGACCTTGTACACGTCGCAGAGGTCGCGCACGTCCCGCTGGCTGATGCTGCGGCGGCCGTTCTCCAGTCGGCTGATCTTCGACTGGGAGACCATCAGCCGGCCGGCTACCTCCTCCGCCGTCATGCCGAGGCCCTCGCGGAGCTTGCGCAGCTCGGAGCCGAGGCGTCGGCGGCGGACGGTGGGATTGACGTTGGCGGACACTTCGACCTCCGGCCGTACCTCTGGTGATCGTTGGAGCGGCAGTCCTCGGAACACTTCGGACATTGGGACCAACCCCCCTGACTTGGAGCAGCATGTCACCTTGGGCCAGGTCGGCGTCAGGGATTCACAGCAGCGCGGTAGAACAGATCATCGGAATAGCGCGTCTGTGAGACGGCGGAAGCCCCCGGGTGGTAATGCGGCTCGGACGATGACGATGTGGATGTCTCGGATGCTGTGGACGACTCGGACGGTTCGGATGGCTCGGGCGGTTCGGGCGGTTCGGAACGGCGGACCGGGGCAGGCGTCCCCGTGCCGGCCGCACATGCCCCTGGCACGTGCGAGGGCGGACGGGTGCGAGCTCCGGGGACGGCAAGAGGGGCGGTCGCCGGGCGACTTGCGTCGCGGGGCGACCGCCCCTCGGTACTGCGGGTGCTGCCGATCGTGCGGGTGGTGCCGGTCGTGCTCGTGGTGCCGGTGCCACCGGTGCCAGTGGTTGCGTGCCGGGTCGCTCAGCGCCTCCGGGAGGCGCGGGTGAGGCGGCACGCGCCGGTGGGCACGCGGTCGGGCGTGTCGCCCGACGCCTCGTCGGACACGTCGGACGGCGGGCCGTGGGCCGGGCCGTCCACCGGGCGCGCCGGTGCCTCCCCGGTCAGCGGACGCCGACCCTGGAGGCCGGCACCCGCCCGCCCGAACCCCGGCCCGGCGTACGGCTGCCGGAGCGGCCGGTGGCGGGCCCGGAAGCCTGGGCAGAACGGTTCTGCTGCACCGGCAGGCCGTTCTGCACGTCCATCACGGCGTGCGCGACCATCCCGCCGAGCGGGTCGTACCGGATCAGATCGCGCAGCCGCGACCGCGAGGACCGGCCCTCGTTGCCCGGGTACAGGTGCTTGCCCAGGCCCACCGAGTGGGCCAGGGCCGCGAGCGCGGCGGTCCGCGGGTCCGGCGGCACGCCGGTGCGGATCGCGGTGTCCAGCCGCTGCTTGATCGCGGCGTTGGTGCAGTCGTCGGACGCCTGGTACCGGATCGTCGGCAGCACCCCGCACACCTGGCCCGGCACGGCGGTCACCATGCCGCAGCGCTCCAGGTGCGCCAGATACGTCTGCCGCAGCCCCAGCCGGGGCCCGCCGATCCAGTGCGCCGCGCGAACCGGGCTGCCGCGTCGGCGCAGCAGTTCCAGTGCGTGGTCAAGGGTCGGGTCACCGGTCGGTCGTGCGAGCACGACAGCGATCCGGTCACCCTCCGGTACGATCCGTCCGGCCAGGGACAGCTCGACGAGCTGGGCCCCGGCGAGTCCGAGGTCGAGGGTCTGCGGCTGCGCCGTGGTACCCGTGGTCGGGTCCAAAGCGAGCAGCAAGAGTTCCTCGGGAACAGTTCTGCGGCTCTTGCCCATCCAAGCCTCCCCGCGTGGATGAGAGACAGGGTGACGCCTCTCACACGGGCTTGTCGAGTACGCCTCCGAATCGTGACCTTGCGGTGAAGGCACGGAACCAGGGGCCGTGGGCCCGGCGTCTGACCGGTGAACAGACCGAAGTGCAGCCGTGCGACGGCAATAAGCGCCGGTCGGGCGGGGTGTGCGCGGCGGGAACGGCCGCCGGTGGCGGAGACTGTACAGGTACACGGGGCGGGGCGTCGGCTTCCCGAAATCGGGTTCGCCGGTGCCCCGCCGGGCGTTGAGGAGGCTGGGATACGTGGGCGAGTCCCCCGACAGGGTGCTGAGGGACGGCGAGCGGGAGCGGGACCGCGAGCACGAACGGACCGGTACGGCGGTCGGTGCCGCGGGGGCCGCGAAGTCTGCGGAGTCCGTGGAGCCTGCGCAGTCCGTGGGGTCCGTGGGGCCCGTGGGGTCTGCGGGCTCCACCGGGGCGGTGGGGCGGGCCGGGGCGACCGCTGCCGGGGCGTCAGCCCCGGAGGCCGGGGAGCGGGCCGTCGCGCCGGTTGCCGGGACCCCCTCGGACAGTGCCTCCGGCGACTCCGGCTCCTCGGACGACACCGCGGAGGACTCCGGCCGGACGCCCGCGGAGACGGCTTCGGAAACGGCTCCCGAAACGGCTTCGGAGACGGCCCCGGAAGGGGCCGCGAAGGCGTCCGCCGACGCTCCGGCGGCCGGGGCCAAGGGCGGCTCGACCGTACAGCTGCGCGTCCGGGATGTGGACAGCAAGACGACGATGCTGCGGCTGCCGGTGGACAACAAGACCACCGCGCTGCGGCTGCCCGACGAACTGGCGAAGGCGGCCGGCGACGGGAGTTCCGAGGTCGAGGGGGAGGACCGGGAGGCCGGGTCGGCGTCCGGTGCGGTGAAGGAGTCCGCCGAACGTCCGGCTGCCGCCGACCCCCGTCTCGCCATGCGGACGGTCCCGGCGGCGGTGGAGAAGGCCGCCGAGAAGGGTGCCGACAAGGGCGCGGCGAAGGCCGTCGAGAAGGGTGCGGCGAAGCCGGCCGAGCTGCCCGCGCCGACGAAGGCCGACAAGCCCGAGAAGGCCGAGGACGCTGAGAAGGCCGAGAACGCCGGAAGCGGTAGGAGCGACGAGCCCGCCGAGGGCTCTGCCGCCGACGCCACTGCCGATGCCGATGCCGACGCCCCCGACACGCTGACCGAGACCGGGCAGCCCGGTCAGAAGTCGGGGCAGGCCGAGAAGCTGGAGAAGCCCAAGCCGCTGCGGGCCCCCGCGGCCCCCGCGGCCTCCGCCGCCGGCACGGTGCCCAAGCCCCCGGAGCGCGAGCCCCTCCCCGAGCCCGAGCCGATCCCCGGCCCGGCGCCGCTGCCGAAGCCGACCCCCGCGCCGGCCCCCGGTCCCGGCCCGGCCCCGGAGCCGCTGCCCGAGCCCGACCCGCGGCCCGTCCCCCCGGTGCCGCCGCTGCCGAAGCCCGAGCCGCTGCCCTCGCCGGAGAACACCGCGGAGGCGATGGAGGTCCTGGCGGCCCTCAACGCCCGCCCGGTCTCACCGCTGCGCCGCGCCCTCAAGCGGGTGACCATCTGGACGGTGTTCCTCGCCGTGGTGCTCGGCGCGGCCGTGGTGGCCCAGCTGCTGCGCCCGCTGCCGGACGCCAAGCTGAAGATGACCGCCGCGGGCAGCTACACCTTCTCCGGCGACCAGCTGGACCTCGCCTGGCCGGCCAAGGGCCAGTCCGCCGCCGAGGTCGTCGGCGTCGGCAGCCTCGGCAGCTCGGGCCAGGAGACGCCGGCCTCGATCGCCAGCGTCACCAAGGTGATGAACGCCTACCTGATCCTGCAGAAGTTCCCGCTGAAGAAGGGGGAGAGCGGCCCGAAGATCACGGTCGACAAGCAGGCCGCGCAGGAGTCCGGCAACAAGGACGAGTCCCGGGTGACGCTCACCGAGGGCCAGGTGCTCACCGAGTACCAGGCGCTGGAACTGCTGATGCTGCCCTCGGCCAACAACGTGGCCCGGCTGCTCGCCCGCTTCCACTCCGGCTCCGAGGAGGCGTTCGTCAAGCTGATGAACGACACCTCGGTCAAGCTCGGCATGACCAACACCGTCTACGCCGACCCGGCGGGCTTCATCGCGGACACCAAGTCCACCGCCAAGGACCAGCTGAAGCTGGCCGAGCAGGTCATGCAGGACGACATCTTCCGGCAGATCGTCTCCACCCCGGAGACCAACTTCAACAACGCGAAGATCTCCAACACCAACAACCTGATCAACCCCAAGACCGGGGTGATCGGCGTCAAGACCGGCTCCAGCACGCCGGCCGGCGGCTGCCTGATGTGGGCCGCGTACAAGGAGATCGGCGGCGTGAAGCGGCTGATCCTCGGTGTCACCCTGGGCCAGCAGGCCACCTCGCCGGCGGAGGGCGACGGCATCCTGCCGACCGTGCTGAAGGTGAGCGGCAAGCAGATCCAGGCCGCGCAGAACGGTGTGACCGGCCAGACCGTGGTGAAGAAGGGCGACGTCGTCGGCACGGTGGACGACGGACTCGGCAGCACCGTCCAGGTCGTCGCGACCAAGGACCTGGTGGTGGCCGGATTCCCCGGCGTCTCCGGCACGGTCACCCTCGACACGGCGAAGATCGGCCACACCGAGAAGGCCGGCAAGGAGGTCGGCGTGCTGCGGGTCGGCGCGGGCGAGGACAAGGCGGAGGTGCCGGTGGCCCTCCAGACCGACCTCAACCCGGCGTCCGTCCAGTCCCGGCTGCTGCGCACGCTGTGAGCCGCCGGGCCCCGGGGCCCCGGGCCCCCGGGGCCGCTGAACCACCGCACCGCTGAACCACCGCACCACTGAACGACGAAGGGGAGCCGGTCCGTACCGGCTCCCCTTCGACGTCTTCCAGCCCCGCCCCGTCCCCGCCCGGCGGCGGTTACGTGTCGCGGTCGAGCAGCGCGAGCGTCAACCCGCCCAGCGGCGTGACCTGGTCCGGCGCGCCGTACTGCGTGCGCAGCACCTCCGCCTGGTCCGTCGGCATCGCGCCCAGCGGGTCCTCGGTGTCCCCGAGGACCAGCAGCCAGATCCGCGACACCGCACCCACACAGGCCTCCGGCCGCGCACAGGGCGTCGGCGACAGGTCCTCCGCGTCGTCGGCGCTCCGCGCGACGAACACCGGGACGGGGTGGACGTCCGACGGCAGGTAGTAGCCGACGCCCGGCCAGACCATCGCCCAGGACTGGTCGCCCAGCGGGGCCGCCATCCCGTCCCCGGAGCGGTAGCCGGCGGCGATCGTCCGGGCAGCCGCCTTGAACGGCTCCTCCGAGCCGTTGTGCGAGCCGACGTACCGCACCGCGGGCTGCTTGGGCAGCGCCGCCACGGCCGGCACGGCCAGCAGCCCCACCGCCAGCAGCCCGGCCGCCGCGACCGCCCCCCGCGGCGCCCGGCCGCGCCGGGCCCTGGCCGCCACCGCGCCGTACACCGCCCCGACCCCGCCGCCGGCCAGCACCGCCCAGGCGGGCACCGTGAACAGCAGGTACCGGTCGATGAAGTAGGAGGTGCCGCCCAGGCGCGACACCAGCCAGACGCTCACCACCGGCAGCTCCGCGAGCAGCAGCACCTGCCAGGCCTGCCACCGACGCCCGGACAGCACCAGCACCGGGACCGCCAGCAGCAGGAAGGAGCAGAACACCAGGTCCGAGCCGACCAGGCGCTCACCGAAGAAGGCCAGGCCGCGCAGGGACGGCGTGACGATCCAGCCCAGTTGCCGGTCCGACTGCCTGCTGCCCAGCAGCACCACCGGCAGCACCGGCAGCGCCGCCACCGCGACCGCCAGCGGGTACCGCCACAGCAGCCGGCGGTCCGCCGCCCCCCGGGTGCGCCACAGGTGCAGCGCCACCAGGGCGGCCTGCCCGGCCACCGTGCTGAACGAGATCAGGTGCCCCGCGCCCGCCAGTGCCATTGCCGCGCAGTACGGCGCCCAGCGCCGCCAGGTCGGAAGCTCCAGCGCCCGCAGCAGGAAGAAGGAGGCCGCCGCGATCGCGCAGGTCACCAGCGCGTACGAGCGGGCCTCCTGGGCGTACCGGGAAACCTCCGGGGGCACCGCGAACAGCAGCCCCGCGCCGACCGCCGCCACCCGGCTGCCGAACAGCCGCCGGGCGGTCAGCGCCACGAACGCCGCCGCCCCCGCCATCGCCAGCACGGAGGGTATTCGCAGCGAGACCGTCGAGTCCCCGAACACCGCCGTCCAGGCGTGCATCAGCAGGTAGTAGGCGCCGTTGCTCGCGTCTATGTGCTGGAGCAGCCGCAGCAGGTCGCCCAGCGAGCGGGTGGCCACCGTCGAGGTCGCGATCTCGTCCCGCCACAGGTCCGGCGTCCCCAGCCGGTACCCGCCCACCGCGAGCATCACCACCGCGGGCCACAACCACACCTGCCCCGACAGTCGGACGACCGGGCGCACAGCAGGTCTCATCGGGTCCTTCGTCTCCTTCGCGCGGCGTGCCAGTGGGGATCGAACACTTCCGGGCAGGCTACTTGACCCGCCCTGACACCCCGTCGGCACCCGCACCCCACCCGCGGCCCCGCCACCACCCCGTCCACCACACCGCTCCCCACCCCCGATCCGGTACGCTGTGGGACGGCCTCACCAGTCGGGCCGCGCCTCAGTAGCTCAGGGGATAGAGCACGGCTCTCCTAAAGCCGGTGTCGCAGGTTCGAATCCTGCCTGGGGCACAGAGAACACGCAGGTCGCAGGCCCCCCGCCCACTCCGGGCCGGGGGCCTGCGGCGTTTCCGCGGTCGGGCGGGCCCGGGGGGGCCGGGCCGGCGGGGGCGGGGTTGAGGCCCGCCCGGACCCGGGGCGGGGGGCGGGCGGGGGGGGGGGGGGC
>NZ_JBHTRF010000034.1:8932-87008 GCF_042796115.1 Kitasatospora sp. NPDC056446
GGGGGCTGCGGGTTTTGCGGGGGTCGCCCGCAGCGGGCGGGCCCGGTCCGGCGGGTCCGGGATTCAGGCCAGCCGGAACCGGGAGCGGGGCGCGGGCGGGAGGGCGGTGCCCAGGGCGAGGTCGGCGAGGAGGGTCTCGGTCTCACGGGTGGTGCGCAGGAAGGCCGGATCGAGGTCGACGACGACGACCTCACTCCGGTCCTCGCCCGCCTCGGCGATCAGGCGGCCGTCCGGGCCCCAGACCGCGCTGCCGCCGCAGGTGTGCCAGCCGCCGGTGTGGCCGATGTGGTTGGCGAGCACCGTGTAGAGGGTGTTGTCGAGCGCGCGGGCGGGGAACCAGGTGCGGGACTCGTGGTGGCCGTGGCCCCGGCTGAACAGCGCGCCGACCAGGTAGGCGTGGCAGCCGTCCAGCGCGGCGGCACGGGCGTGCTCGGGGAAGCCGGAGTCGTAGCAGACGCCCAGGCCGAGTCGCCAGCCGTCCAGCTCCAGGGTGCAACCGGCCGTCCCGGGGCGGTAGTAGTCGCGTTCGGACTTGAACAGGTGCTGCTTGTCGTAGCGGGTGACGAAGCCGCCGTCCGGACCGAGGACCAGGGCGGACACCCGCAGGTCGGCACCGTCCTGGACGGCGGCGCCGACCACGGCGGCGGTGCCGGTCTCGCGGCAGGCCTCGGCTATCGGGTCGAGGCGCGGGTCGTCGGGCCGGACCGCGTACCTGAGCGGATCGGTACGGATCAGCTCGGGCTCGTAGCCGGAGAGGAACTTCTCCGCGAACAGCACCAGGCGGGCGCCGGCCCCGGCGGCCTCGCGGACCAGTTCGGCGGCCCGGGCGGCGTTGGCGGGCACGTCGCCGGCCACGGCCTGGGCCTGGACGGTGGCGATCCGCAGCGGACGCGCGGGGTACCCGGCGGTGGCCGGGGAGGCGGAGGCGGAGGCGGAGGCGGTGATGGTGGCGGCGGCGGTGGCAGGGGTGCCGGCGGTGGCGGGCGTGGGTTCGGTGGGCACGGCCGTCACGCTAGCGGACGGCCCCGGACCGGTGACGGGGCCTCAACGAATGCTCTCGTCCGGTCTGTCGGCGGTGCGGCCGGAGGTGCGGCGGGGAGCCCGGCCGGGGGTGCGGCCGTCCAGGAACGCCCCGCCCGGCCCCTCGCCGACCCGGCCGTCACCGCCCGGTGCCTCGCCGACCGGGCCGTCGCCGACCGCCTCCCCGTCCGGCGGGCCGACGTCGCGGGGCGGCCGGACGGAGGGCACGATGACCCGCTGGACCCGGGGCCTGGTACGCCAGTTGACCCGCCGTACGTCCCGGGCCAGGGCGCCGGGGCGCCACAGCTCTATCGCGGTGGTCACGGTCCCCAGCACGACCCCGGCGGCCAGCCAGCCGGCCAGGACATCGCTGGGCCAGTGCACACCGAGCGCGACCCTGGTCCAGCCGATGGTCAGGACCGTCGCCGCCGCCACCGCGCAGGCGGCGGTCCGGCCGCGGCGGCGGACCCGGTACCAGAGCAGGCCGACCAGGACGGCGCAGGTGATCGCCGAGGCCATGGCGTGGCCGGACGGGAACGCGGGGCCGCCGGCGTGCGAGACCGGGTCGGAGAAGCCGGGCCGCCGACGGTCGAAGGCCAGTTTCAGCGCCCACTGGGCTCCCCAGCCGACCAGGGCCTGGGCGGCCGCCCAGCCGGCCAGGACCCGGGCGCCGATCAGCCAGAGCCAGCAGGCCGCGATGCCGAGGAGCGTGCGCATCGTGACGGTGCCGCCGATGTCGGAGAGCGTCTGCACCGAGGCGGTCCAGATCCGGTGCCCCCGGGCGTAGGTGTGCAGTTCGCCGATCCACTCCTGGTCGAAGCGGGCCAGCGGGCGCCAGTGGCCCGTGACCAGGGTGGCGAGGAGCCCGAACAGCGCGGCACAGCCCAGCGCGACCGCGGCGTCCCGGAGGAGGCTGTGGTGACGCGCAGTGACAGAGGTCGTGCTGTTGGTCAGGTGCATGGCTGACACCTTCCCAGTGCGTTGCGCGGATCAGGAGCCGGAGCGATAGCGATTCGGCATCGTTTGTGAGGAGGTCCTGCGTGCGCCGGGGCGCGGGCGCGGGCGGAAACCGGGGGGCGCACGGGAACGCGCACGGTCGTTCGCGGGTTCAACGAGTAGGCGACGGCCGCGTGAGGGGCAAGTGAAGAAAACCAGCCCCGGAACGGTCGCGACGGGACACCGGACGTGCCCGAGTGGTCACCGAGCGTCCAAAGTCGGGGTGAAAACCGGCAGGATACTGCATCACGGGGAAGAATCGGAGTGACTTGGGAATGTTGTCCGGATTCTGTTCGTTGGATCGTTACGTGTGAGCCCCCAGGGGCCCGCACTTCTTGCCTCGGGGCAGGCAGGCAGACCTCGGCAACACCAGCAAAGGGAGCAAGCATGGCCACCCGTGCCGTCGTTCGCGACAGGGCCGACCGGACTCGCGCGGCCCGCCCGACCAACTTCGAGGCCGACCGTGACCTGGTCGGCATGTACCTCGACGAGATCGCCAGGACACCCCTGCTCGATGCCGCCGAAGAGGTCGAGCTCTCGCTGCGGATCGAGGCCGGTGTGTACGCCCAGCACCTGCTGGAGGAGGGCGAACTCCCCGACGGTGTCACGCGCGAGGAACTGGAGGCGATAGCCGCCGACGCCGAGCGCGCCAAGGACGTCTTCATCCGGTCCAACCTCCGGCTGGTCGTGGCGGTCGCCCGCCGGTACCCGCGCAGCGGGCTCCCGCTGCTGGACCTCATCCAGGAGGGCAACGCGGGCCTGGTCCGCGCCGTCGAGAAGTTCGACTACGCCAAGGGCTTCAAGTTCTCCACCTACGCGACGTGGTGGATCCGACAGGCGATCACCCGGTCCATCGCCGACCAGTCCCGCACCATCCGGCTGCCCGTGCACCTGGTGGAGGAGCTGGGGCGGATCCGGCGGGTGCAGCGCGAGAAGTCCAAGGAGCTGGGCCGCGAGCCCGAGCCGGCCGAGATCGCGGCCGAGTTGGACACCACCGAGGCCCGGATCAAGGACGTGCTGGACTGGGCACGGGACCCGGTCAGCCTCAACATGTCGGTCGACGACGAGGGCGAGACCCAGTTCGGCGACCTGGTGGAGGACACCGGGGCGACGTCCCCCGAGGACGCCGTGATGGTCATGCTCCGCCGCGAGGAGCTGGACGGCCTGATCGGGCGGTTGGACGACCGCACGGCCTCGATCATCCGGTCCCGCTACGGGATGGAGGACGGCCGCGAGCGCACCCTCACCGAGGTGGGCAAGCAGCACGGCCTCACCCGTGAGCGGATCCGCCAGATCGAGAAGCACGCGCTGGCCGAGCTGAAGAAGATCGCCGACCACGCGGGCTTCGAGGCCGCCTGACCGGCCCGACCCCCGACGGCGGCGTGTCGGCCGCCCGGCGGGTCTGCCTGGCCCCACCCGGGCCCTGGTGCGGAGCGCTCCGCACCAGGGCCCGAGGCGTGCCCCGGGGCTCTTAGGCTGGAGGGACAGGACGCGGTGAGCAGGACGAGACGGACGGACGGAGTGGACAGGGTGAGCGAGCAGGGACAGGGACCGGCCGAGACCGCGGGGCACGCCGGGGAGCAGGAGCCGCAGGAGAAGCCCGTGGCCAAGGCCCGGCTGGTCTTCCGGGACCCGCTGGACCAGCAGTCCCGGGACGACACCGACGCCGGCTGGAACGAGCGCTCCGGCGCGGGGGAGAGCGGTGGGCGGGGGCTGGACTGGTACCTGAGCCAGCGCCCGCCGCACCACGGCGGCTGAGGGACGGACGAGGGCGGACGAGGACAGACGAGGACGGACGAAGGCGGGCTAGGACGAGCGAAGACGTACGGGGACGCGGGAACCGTCCGGTGCGTCAGCGCTGCGGCGTGACCAGCGCGTCGCGGATCTCGGTCAGCAGTTGGACCTCCTTGGCTTCGGCCTCCGCCGCCACCTCGGCGGGGGACTTGCGGCGGGCCGCCATCCTGTTCATCGGGATGATCAGGACGAAGTAGACGACGGCCGCGGTGATCAGGAACTGGAGGGCGGCACTGAGCACCGACCCCCACAGGATGAGGATTCCGGACGTGACCTCACCGGTCGGGCTCATCTCGCAGGGCCCCTTGAGGCAGGAACTGTAGGACGCCAGGTCCTTCGTCCCGAATACGCCGACGATCGGATTGATCACGCCCTTGACGAAGGCGTTGACGATGCTGGTGAAAGCCGCACCGATGACCACGGCGACGGCGAGTTCGACGACATTTCCGCGCAGCAGGAATTCCTTGAAGCCCTTCATGCCGCCTCGAACGACGAAGTCGTGCGCCGGTTACGGGTGATCTTCCGCAGGCCCGGATTGACAACCCGTCCGGCCCAAGGCGCCCCCGTCGGGCGGCGGGAGCCCGGCCCGTGCGGGCCCGGACGCGAGCGCGGCCGCCACCGCGAGCAGCACCAGTGCGGGCACCCCGGCCCGCCGCCGCACGGCGCTGCGCCAGCGGTGCCACCCGCCGCAGCCGCGCCGGATCGGCGGGAAGCTCGGCACCTCCTGCCGGGGCGGCACGGTGGGCGCGGGCAGCGGGACGGAGAAGCTCACGGTCGTCATCGACGCACCTCCGAAGGATCGAGCGGCCGGCCCTCTCGCCGGACCGGCTGACGACCCACACGATGCGCGCTTCGCACGGCTCCGGAAAGCCGGTTCCCCCAGCCTGTGGACAACCCCGCCCCTGTGGATAACTTCGTACACCCGTACGAGTCAATCCGCCCTGCCCAAGGTGACGGCGACAGTGGTGACGGCGGCAGTGACGGGTGACGACGACGGCGGTGACGGCGGTGACGGTGCCGCATGGCGGGCGGCCGTACGGCGAAAGCCGGCCGGGGGTATGCGGAAAGGCCCGCCGCCCCCGCATCGAGCGGGGCCGACGGGCCTTTCCGAAGACTGCTGGGCGCCCGGGCCGACTGGTGCCGGGCCGGTTCGCGCCCGGGTCAGCTCGCGGCCGGAGCCGGGCTGGACGGCGTCGAGGAGCCGCTGCCCGAAGCGGACGGAGCGGCGGACGGCGTGGACGGCGTCGAGGAGGTCGACGACGACCCCGAGCCCACCGAGCTGCTGGAGGAGGAGCGGCTGTCGGTCCGGTAGAAACCGGAACCCTTGAACACGACACCCACGGCCGAGAAGACCTTGCGGAGCCGTCCCTGGCAGTCGGGGCACGTGGTCAGCGCCTCGTCGGTGAACTTCTGCACCGCCTCCAGGCCGTTGCCGCACTCGGTGCACTGGTACTGGTACGTGGGCACTTGTCTTCCTCCTGGCACTCTCGCCTGATGAGTGCTAACGATGGTCAATGATGCGGTATTCCGCTGGATCAGTCCAGCGACTCCGGTGTGAGATGCGACCGGACCCGGCCATCGGACCGTCGCCCGCTCAGCCCTTGGCCGCGCCCACCAGCTGTGCGCTGCCCCCGCGCTCCGCCGAGCCCGCGACGACACGCCCCGAGTCCTGGCCGGAACCCGAACCCGAACCAGAGCCGGAAGCCGAACCCGAAGCCGAACCGGAAGCCGGCGCCACCAGCAGGTGCCGCAGCGAGAGCAGCGTGAGCAGCCCCAGCCCGGCGCCGACCACCGGCACCAGGAACCCGGTCGACGGTCCGTGCCCGTCGATCAGCTTCCCGGCCGCCATCGAGCCGACCGCGAGCCCCAGCCCGATGGCCCCGGTCAGCCAGGTGAAGGCCTCCGTCTTGGCGCCGTCCGCGACCAGCGTCTCGACCAGGGTGTAGCCGCTGATCAGGGTCGGTGCGATGGCCAGGCCGCAGACCAGTCCGGCGAGGGTGAGCGCGACCAGGTTCGGCATCGCCCACAGCGTGGAGCAGCCCAGCACCAGCAGCCCGTAGCTGAACAGCATCCGCTGCTGGACGGGCCGCCGCCAGGCGATCACGCCGTACAGCACGCCGGCCAGCATGGAGCCGCCCGCGAAGATCCCGTAGACGGTGCCGCCGGCGGAGTGCTGCCCGACCGAGTCGGCGAAGGCGTTCACCGAGACCTGCATGCCGCCGAACACGGCGCCGACCCCGAGGAAGGTCCCGGCCAGCAGCCGGACGCCGGGGGAGGCGAGGGCCGAGGCGCGCTTCGTGCCGGGCTGCGGCACGATCCGGGCGGGGGCGGTGCGCCGCTGCGCGGCGAAGGCCAGGCCGCCGACGAGGGTCAGCGCGGCCTCGGCGACCAGCGCGGTCGCCGGGTTGGCGAGTGCGGCGATGCCGGAGGCCAGGATCGGGCCGATCACGAAGGTGAACTCGTCCGTCACGGACTCGAAGGCGAACGCGGTGCTCACCCGGGCGGCCGAGGCCTCGGACGGGCCGTCGGCGGTGAACCGGGCGACCCAGCGGGCCCGGACCATCGCGCCGACCTGCGGCACGCTCGCCCCGGCCGGGACGGCGGCCAGGAACAGGCTCCAGGCCGGCGCGTGCCCGAGGGCCAGCGTGATCAGTGCGGCGACGGAGGCCGCGTGGACCAGGACGGTGGGGACGAGTACGGAGGCCTGCCCGTACCGGTCGGCCAGCCGCCCGGTCTGCGGACCGATCAGGGCTTGGGCGACGGCGGCGACGGCGGTGACCGTACCGGCGGTGCCGTACGAGCCGTGGGTCTGGGTGACGAGCAGCAGGATGCCCATGCTGAGCATCGCGTAGGGCAGTCGCGCGACGAGGGCGGGGGCCAGGAAGGTCCAGGCTCCGGGGGTGCGCAGCAGTTCGCCGTACCCGACGCGGGCGGGGGCCTGGGCTGCGCTGGTGGCCGCGGTGGTGTCCGTGGCGCTGTCGACCGTTCGGCGGGCCGTCACGGTCGTCCTTCCTGCTGCCTGGTAGCGCGGCAGGGCATGGTGTGGCCCCGACGGCGCCGAGAGTCGTCCTCTCGCGCGTCGACCGGGGTAGATACCGGGTCCCGGCCCGGTGGGATTGCCGGGGGCCGAACCGCGGCCGCCGAGCGGTCGCGCCAACTCTGCGTCAGGCAGATGCTGGTGGTGGTCTAACGGTAGTTATACGGCGTGGTCGTACCAGCATACAGTTACGCGCGTAGATACCGCCAGCCCACCCCTCCCGGGCGCCCCGGGAGCACCCGGGGATCACCCTGGGAGCGCCCCCGGATCACCCCGGGAGCACCCCGGGAGCGCCGCCCCCCGGGCTCACCGCCCGTTCAGCCACCCCGCGAGCTTGCCGTTCCGGTCGACGGCCCGCAGCCGTCGCTCCGCGGCCTCGCTGACCTCGTCCGTGGTGACCACCAGCAGCTCGTCGCCGCCGCGCAGCACCGTCGCCTTGTCCGGTACGAAGGAGCTGCCCTCGCGCACGACCAGGGTGACCGCCGCCCCCTTGGGCAGCCGCAGTTCGCTGACCTCCACGCCGGACATCCGGGAGGTGGGGGAGAGTGCGACCGAGAGCAGGTGCCCGTGCAGCTTCTCCAGCGGGGCGGACTCGATGCCGAGGTCCTGGCCCATCGCGCCGTCGCCGATCCGCAGCCGCTTGGCGACCCACGGCAGGGTCGGCCCCTGGAGCAGGGTGAAGACGACGACCAGGATGAAGACGATGTTGAACACGTCCTCGGCCTTGTGCGCGCCCGACACCACCGGGATGGTGGCCAGCACGATGGGCACCGCCCCGCGCAGTCCGGCCCAGCTCAGCAGGGCCTGCTCGCGGGCCGGCACCTTGAACGGGGTCAGCGAGACGATCACCGACAGCGGCCGGGCCAGGAAGACCAGCACGGCGCCGATCACCAGCGCGGGCACCACGGCGGAGCCCATGGTCGCGGGCGTGCAGAGCAGTCCGAGCAGGACGAACATGCCGATCTGGCCGATCCACGCCAGCCCGTCGGCGAAGCCGCGGACGGCGGGCCCGTGCGGCAGCTTGGAGTTCCCGAGGATTACCGCGCAGATGTAGACAGCGAGGAAGCCGGAGCCGTGCAGCAGCGCGCCGCCCGCGTAGGCGAGCACGGTGAGCGCCATCACGGCGATCGGGTAGAGGCCCGAGGACGGCAGGGCGACGTGCTTGATCCCGAAGGCGCCGAGCTTGCCGACGGCGAAGCCGATCGCGGCACCGATCGCCAGTTCGGCGACGATCGTGCCGATCATGACGTACCAGGAGTCCAGCTCCCCGGTGGTGGCGAAGGCGACGACCAGGATGACCACGGGCGCGTCGTTGAAGCCGGACTCGGCCTCCAGCAGGCCGGTGAGCCGGTGCGGCAGCGGGACCATCCGCAGGACCGAGAAGACGGCCGCCGCGTCGGTCGAGGAGACTATCGCGCCGAGCAGCAGGGAGGTCCGCCAGTCCAGGCCGACCAGCCAGTGCGCGCCGGCCGCCGTGGCGAAGACGCTGACGCCGACGCCGAGGGTGGCGAGCACGGTGGCGGCCGGTACGACCGGCTTGATCTCGCGCCAGCTGGTCTTGAGGCCGCCCTCGGCCAGGATGACCACGAGTGCCGCGTAGCCGATCACCTGGGTGAGCTCGGCGTTGTTGAAGGTGAAGCCGATCCCGTCCTGGCCCAGTGCCACGCCGATCCCGAGATAGATCAGCAGGCTGGGCAGCCCTGATCGGGTCGAGATCCGGACGGCGACCACCGCGAACAGCAGGATCACGGAGGCTTCGAGAAGGAGCTGGTTCAGGTGGACGACGTTCACGCAGGGGCACCTCGGGCAGGCAAACGGACGGGGTGTCTGGTGGTGCTGTGGGGCCGACCCGTTAAGGAAGCGTCAATGCTCCCCTTGCGGATCGTTACGCAGTCTAACATTTTGCCATATCTTTAGCTTGGTCCCCCGTTCACGGTGCCCGGCCGACTCGGCCTAATGTGGTTCCCTGTCACGGCCGCAGGCCCTGGACACGCCCGTCCGCCCCGAAGTCAGGACCGCAAGGACCCAGATGCCCCGCTCGAAGAAGTTCCGGCGCGCCCGTCTGTTCGTGATCGTGCTGGTCGTGCTGCTGGTGGCCGGCGTCGGCTACGGCGGCTACCGCGGGGTCACCGCGGTCCGCGCGTCCTTCCCGGAGGTCGACGGAAGCGTCAAGGTGGCGGGCCTGAGCGCGCCGGTCGACGTCAAGCGGGACGCCAACGGCATCCCGCAGCTGTACGCCGACACCTCCGAGGACCTGTTCCGCGCCCAGGGCTACGTCCAGGCGCAGGACCGTTTCTGGGAGATGGACGTCCGGCGGCACATCACGGCCGGCCGGCTCTCCGAGATGTTCGGCGACAGCCAGGTCGACACCGACACCTTCATCCGCACCATGGGCTGGCGGCAGGTGGCGCAGAAGGAGTACGACACCAAGCTGGCGCCGGAGACCAAGAAGTACCTCCAGGCCTACGCGGACGGTGTGAACGCCTGGCTCGCCGAGCACCCCGGCGGCGCGAAGGCCTCACTGGAGTTCTCCCTGCTCGGCGTCGCCAACAGCGGCTACACGCCCGAGCAGTGGAGCCCCGTCGACTCGGTGGCCTGGCTCAAGGCGATGGCCTGGAACCTCTCCGGGAACCTCCAGGAGGAGGTCGACCGCTCGCTGCTGGCCCAGGACTTCGGCCCGGACAAGATCGCCGAGCTGTACCCGGACTACCCGTACGCCCGCAACGGCACCATCGTGAAGACCGGCACCGTGAACGGCGACAACTACCGTCCCGCCGACGGCTCCCCGCAGTCCGGCGCCACCGGCACCGCCACCGCCCAGGGCGCGGCCACCACCAAGGCGCTGCTGCAGGGCCTCACCGACCGGATCGACTCGATGCCGCAGATGCTCGGCCGCCCCGGCCAGGGCATCGGCTCCAACTCCTGGGTCGTCGCGGGCACCCACACCACCACCGGCAAGCCGCTGCTGGCCAACGACCCGCACCTCGGCCCCGGCCTGCCCTCGGTCTGGTACCAGATGGGCCTGCACTGCCGGACGTCCTCCCCGGCCTGCCAGTTCGACGTCTCCGGCTTCACCTTCGCGGGCATGCCCGGCGTGGTGATCGGCCACAACAAGGACATCGCCTGGGGCTTCACCAACCTCGGCGCCGACGTGACCGACCTCTTCCTGGAGAAGGTCACCGGCCCGGACACCTACCAGGTCGACGGCAAGGACGTGAAGTTCGACCTCCGCAAGGAGACCATCAAGGTCGCCGGCGGGGACGACCGCACCATCACCGTCCGCACCACCCAGACCGGCGCCCCGCTCATCTCCGACCAGAGCAGCGAGCAGCAGAACGTCGGCAAGTACGCCCCCAACGGCACCTCCGCCCCCGACCGCGGCACCGGCGGCTACGGCGTCGCCCTCCAGTGGACGGCGCTCAGCCCCGGCAAGACCATGGACGCCGTCTTCGAGCTGGACAAGGCCAAGAACTGGGACGAGTTCCGCGCCGCCGCCAAGGACTTCACCGTCCCCGCGCAGAACCTGATCTACGCCGACGCCAAGCACATCGGCTACCAGGCCCCCGGCACCATCCCGGTCCGCGGCAAGGGCGACGGCACCTACCCCGCGCTGGGCTGGGACTCCGCGTACCAGTGGAAGGACCCGATCCCCTTCAACGCGCTGCCGTGGAGCCTCGACCCCTCCGTCGGCTACATCGTCACCGCCAACCAGGCCGTGGTGGACCCGAGCTACAAGTACACCCTGACCAAGGACTGGGAGTACGGCACCCGCGCCAAGGAGATCACCGACCAGCTCGACGGCCTGCTCAAGAACAACGGCAAGATCTCGCCGGACGACATGCAGACCCTCCAGCTGGACAACACCAACGTGATGGCCAAGACGCTGGTCCCGCTGCTGCTCAAGCAGCAGATCGACGATCCGTACGTGCGCGAGGCCCAGGACCTGCTCAAGGACTGGAACTACCACCAGGACGCCGACTCGGCCGCCGCCGCCTACTACAACGGCGTCTGGCGCCAGCTGCTCACCCTCGCCTTCGGCCAGAAGTTCCCGGCCGACCTGCGGGCCAAGGACAACTGCCTGCTGGTCCGCCAGCAGGACGACCCGACCAAGCCGGACAGCACCACCAAGATCGCCACCGTGTGCGGCACCCGCGACCCGGGCAAGGCCCAGCCGGACGGCGGCGACCGCTGGACCGAGGTGGTCCGCCAGCAGCTGGAGAAGCCCGACAGCTCGTGGTGGACCTACATCGACGACCAGCACAAGGAGCAGAAGGGCCTGGACAACCTGCTCAAGGAAGCGATGAAGAACGCCCGCCAGGAGCTGACCTCGCTGCTCAGCAAGGACGTCTCCACCTGGAGCTGGGGCCGCCTGCACAAGCTGGAGCTGAAGGAGCAGACCCTCGGCACCGACGAGTCCTCGATCGCCTCCGGAGTGCTCCACAAGCTGCTCAACCGCGGCCCGTACCGGCTCTCCGGCGGCTCGGCGGCGGTCGACGCGGCGGGCTGGAACGCGGCGGCCGGCTACCAGGTGGACTGGATCCCGTCGATGCGGATGGTCGTCGACCTGAACGACCTGGACTCCTCGCGCTGGGTCAACGTCGGCGGCGCCTCCGGGCACGCCTTCCACGCCAACTACAACGACCAGACCGACCTCTGGCTCAAGGGCAAGCTGCTCACCTGGGCGTTCAGCCCGGACGCGGTCGAGAAGGCCACCAAGCACAAGCTGGTGCTCACCGCCGGCTGACGCCCGCGCGACACCACGGCGGCCCCGCTCCCACCAGGGAGCGGGGCCGCCGTTCGTTGTCGGGGCCTCGGGCCTCGGGGCTCGCCGCCGGGCTCAGCCGAGCTGCCGGACGCCCGAGGGGGTGACCGCCAGGTCCACCGGCCGGTCGTGCGGTTCGGCCGGCACCCGGTCCAGCACCTCGTGCTCGTACAGCAGCACCGCCAGCACCGGCCGGACGCCCGCCCGGCCCAGCCGCGCCAGCACCCGGTCGTAGCTGCCGCCGCCCCGGCCGAGCCGCAGCCCGCCGGGGTCGACCGCCAGGCCCGGCAGCAGCACCACCGAGGCCCGGGTCACCGCCTCCGGCCCGAGCCGCGGCCCGACCGGCTCCAGCAGCCCGCGCCCGGCCGGGGCCAGCTCCCCGGGCCCCGCGTACTCGGCCCAGTCCAGGTCGTTGTCCGGCAGCAGCACCGGCAGCAGGACCCGGACCCCGCGCGCCCGCAGCGCGTCCAGCAGCGGCCCGGTCCCGGGCTCGGCGCCCACCGAGACGTACGCGGCCACGGTGGCGCCCGGACCGGCCAGCTCCCCGGCGTGCCCGGCCAGCGCGAGCGCCGCCGCCGCGCGCCCCTCGGCGGGGAGCGCGCGGCGCTCCGTCAACAGCCGTGTCCTCAGGTCGCTCTTCTCGTTGTGCACCGGATCCTCCACGTCTCCAGACCGTCGACGGCAGAGCCTGCCACGCGAAAGGGCGCCCTGATTGTCCACCCCGCTGCTGGTCCACGCACTGGCCGCACTGACCGCCCCCGCGCTGGCCGGCGCCACCGTCCTCGGACTGCGGGTACGGCGGGACCGGGCGGGGGCCGCCGCCGGGGCGGAGCGGCAGCGGGCCCGGATCAGCGAGCTGGAGGCCCGCTGCGCCGAGCTGGAGCGCACCGCCTCCTGCGACCCGCTCACCGGCGTGTGGAACTACCGCCACCTCCAGCTCACCCTGGACCGGGAGATCGAACGGGCCCGCCGCGCCGAGCACGCCGACCAGGCCGACGGCCCCCGCCCGCTCGCCGTGCTGATGCTGGCGATCGCCGGCTTCGACGCGGTGATCGCCGAGCACGGCCGCGGCCGGGCCGACGCGATACTGCGCGACCTCGCCCAGCGCCTCGCGATGGAGATCCGCCGGGCCGACACCCTCGGCCGCTACAGCGGTGAGGACTTCCTGGTGGTGCTGCCCGACACCGGCGCCGAGGGCGCCGCGCAGGTCGCCGAGCGGCTGGTCTGGTCGGTCCGCCGCCACCTGCTGCTCGACTGGTCCTCCGGGACGCGCGAGCCCCGCCCCGTCCACGGCAACGGCCTCACCGCCGCCGCCGGCATCGCGGTCCTGCCCGAGGACGGCGTCCACGCGGCCGTCCTGCTGCGCGCCGCCGACGCGGCGCTCGCCGAGGCCCGGGCGGCGGGCGGCGACTGCTGGCGGATTTCGCCACGCCACCCCGACCGGATCGCCACCGGGCTTTGCACGACGGTCACTTCCGGTACGGATTACGGCCCGACTGCCGAACGTGACCGTTCGGAAAACCCGGGTAGTCTTTCGCCCTGTGCCGGTGGGGACCCCCTCGCCCAGCCGGTCCCTTCCCATACGCCAGCCTCTGTGGCCGTGCCCCGCGACGTGCTGTCCTAGCCGTCCGACCGCGCTCGGCCGGGCGAAAACGTGCCTGAGTAAGGTAAACGCATGACGACGACCAACTCCCGAGTTCCGGTGACCAAGGCCGTGGTGCCCGCGGCCGGCCTGGGCACCCGCTTCCTCCCGGCGACCAAGGCGACCCCGAAGGAGATGCTGCCGGTCGTCGACAAGCCGGCGATCCAGTACGTCGTCGAGGAGGCCTCCTCCGCGGGCCTCTCCGACATACTGATGGTCACCGGCCGCAACAAGCGCGCGCTGGAGGACCACTTCGACCGCGCCTACGAGCTGGAGGAGCTGCTGGCCCGCAAGGGCGACGCGCAGCGCCTGGCCCGGGTCCGCGAGTCCGTCGAGCTGGCGAACATGCACTACGTCCGCCAGGGCGACCCGAAGGGCCTCGGCCACGCCGTCTCGGTCGCCGAGCAGCACGTCGCCGGCCAGCCCTTCGCGGTCCTGCTCGGCGACGACCTGATCGACCCGCGCGACCCGCTGCTCTCCCGGATGATCGAGGTCCAGCAGGAGCTCGGCGGCTCGGTCGTCGCCCTCATGGAGGTCGACCCCTCCCAGATCCACCTCTACGGCTGCGCCGCCGTCAAGGCCAACGGCTTCGGCGAGGACGTCTTCCAGGTGACCGACCTGGTCGAGAAGCCGGAGCCCGGCGAGGCCCCGTCGAACTACGCCGTCATCGGCCGCTACGTCCTCGACCCGCTGGTCTTCGACGTGCTGCGGGAGACCCCGCCCGGCCGCGGCGGCGAGATCCAGCTCACCGACGCCCTGCGCGAGCTCACCACCCGCGAGCCGGCGGACGGCGGCCAGGTGCACGGCGTGCTCTTCAAGGGCCGCCGCTACGACACCGGCGACCGCGCCGACTACCTGCGCGCTATCGTCCGTCTGGCCGCCGAGCGCGACGACCTGGGCCCGGAGTTCCGCGCCTGGCTGCGGGAGTTCGTCGGTTCCGAGATGCAGGACTGACCACGACAGGGAGCGAACCGCCGATGACCGGGTCCACCGAGCACAGCACCACGCACGCAGCCTGCTGCGACGCCGGAACGGACCCGGCACCGGCGGCCCCCCGCCTCTGGACGGTGGACGAGCACCTCGCCGACGTGCTCGCCGCCGTCGGCCCGCTGCCCGCGATCGAGCTCCAGCTGCTCGACGCCCAGGGCTGCCGGCTCGCCGAGGACGTGGTCGCCGACGGCGACCTGCCGCCCTTCGACAACAGCTCGATGGACGGCTACGCGGTCCGTACCGCCGACACCTCGGGCGCCACCGACGACTACCCCTCGGTGCTCTCGGTGGTCGGCGACATCGCCGCCGGCGCGGACGACCTGCCCAGGGTCGGCCCCGGCCAGGCCGCCCGGATCATGACCGGCGCCCCCCTCCCGCCCGGCGCCCGGGCCGTCGCCCCGGTGGAGTGGACCGACGGCGGCACCGGTACCGGGGTCGCCGCCGCCGCGATGACCGCGCCGGTCCCGGACGAGGAGGTCCGCGTCCTGCGCCCGGTCGCCGAGGGCGCGCACATCCGCCGCCGCGGCAGCGACGTCGCGGCCGGCACCAGGGTCCTGGACGCCGGCACCCGGCTCGGCCCCGCCCAGCTCGGCCTGCTCGCCGCGATCGGCCGGGCCACCGTCCGGGTCCGCCCGCGCCCGCGGGTCGTGGTGCTGTCCACCGGCAGCGAGCTGGTCCAGCCCGGCGAGCGGGTCGGCCCCGGGCAGATCTCCGACTCCAACAGCTTCACCCTCACCGCCGCCGCCCAGGCGGCCGGCGCCATCGCCTTCCGGGTCGGCGCCGTCCCGGACGAGGCGGACCGGCTGCGGGCCGTCCTGGAGGACCAGCTCGGCCGGGCCGACCTGATCGTCACCAGCGGCGGGGTCAGCGTCGGCGCGTACGACGTGGTCAAGGAGGTCTTCGAGACCTACGGCGGGGTGGACTTCCGCAAGCTGCGGATGCAGCCCGGCAAGCCGCAGGGCTTCGGCCGGATCGGCGGCGCGGACGGGGTGCCGCTGCTCGCCCTGCCAGGCAACCCGGTGAGCGCCTACATCTCCTTCGAGCTCTTCGTCCGCCCGGTCATCCGCACCATGCTCGGCGCCGCCGACGTGCACCGCCCGGTCGTCCGCGCGCACTGCCCGGCCGCGCTGCGCTCCCCGGCCGGCCGCCGGCAGTTCCTGCGCGGCCGCTACTCGGCGGCCGACGGCACGGTCGAGCCGGTCGGCGGCTCCGAATCGCACCTGGTCGGCGCACTGGCCCGGGCCGACTGCCTGATCACCGTCCCCGAGGACGTCACCGAGCTGCCCGCCGGCAGCGAGGTGGACGTGGTGCTGCTCGGCTCCTGAGGGCCGGACTCCGACACGGGCCCGGACGCCCGGAGGCGGGCGGGCGCGGCACAGCGCTGTACGGTAGCGCGGTACTTCGACCTGCGCGCCCCTGGAGTTACCCGTGACGACACCTCCCCCCGGCGACCGCCTCACCCACGTCGACGACCAGGGCGCGGCCCGGATGGTCGACGTCTCCGAGAAGGCCGCCACCGTGCGCACCGCCGTCGCGGCCGGCCGGGTGAGGGTCTCCCCGAGGGTGGTCGAGCTGCTGCGCGGCGAGGGCGTGCCCAAGGGCGACGCCCTCGCCGTGGCCCGGATCGCCGGGATCATGGGCGCCAAGAAGACCCCGGAGCTGATCCCGCTCTGCCACCCGATCGCCGTCTCCGGCGTCAAGGTCGACCTCGCCGTCGCGGACGACGCGGTCGAGATCACCGCCACCGTACGGACCGCCGACCGTACCGGCGTCGAGATGGAGGCGCTGACCGCCGTCGCGGTGGCCGGGCTGACCGTGATCGACATGGTCAAGGCCGTGGACAAGGGCGCCAGCATCGAGGCCGTCCGGGTGCTCGGCAAGACCGGCGGCAAGAGCGGCGACTGGTTCGCGCCGGAGGTGGACGCGTGAGGGCGGGCGCCGGGCGGGCCCTGGCCGTCACCGTCTCCAACCGGGCCTCGGCCGGGGTCTACGAGGACCGCGGCGGACCGCTGCTGGTGGCCGGCCTGACCGCGATGGGCTTCACCGCCGACGGCCCCCGGGTCGTCCCGGACGGCGAGCCGGTGGAGGCCGTCCTGCGCGAGGCCGTCGCGGCCGGCTACGACGTCGTGCTGACCACCGGCGGTACCGGAATCTCGCCGATGGACCTCACCCCCGAGATGACCGCCAGGGTGATCGACCGCCAGGTCCCCGGCATCGCCGAGGCCATCCGTGCGTACGGCCGGGAGAAGGTGCCGACCTCGGCGCTCTCCCGCGGGCTGGCCGGGCTCGCCGGACGTACCCTGATCGTCAACCTGCCGGGTTCGACCGGCGGCGTCAAGGACGGCCTGGCCGTCCTGGAGCCGCTGCTCGCCCACGCCGTCGACCAGCTCGGCGGCGGGGACCACCCCCGGCCCGACGCCCCGGCGCCCGGGGATCCGGCCTCCGGGGCCCCAGAATCCGGGAGAGCGCACTGAACGCCGGCTGGCCGGTAGAACTCCACGAGGGGGAGGTCGTGCTGCGCCCGATCCGGGCGCGCGACCAGCGCGACTGGCAGGAGGTGAGCCGCCGCAACCGGGACTGGCTGCGGCGGTGGGAGGCCACCGTGCCGCCCGGCCCGGCCGGCCAGGCCGTCGGCCCGCGCCCGTCGTACCGGCAGATGGTCCGCTTCCTGCGCGGCGAGGCCTCGGCGGGCCGGATGCTGCCCTTCGTGGTGGTCCACAAGGGCCGGCTGGTGGGCCAGTTGACCGTCGGCGGGATCACCTGGGGCTCGATGTGCTCGGCGAACATCGGCTACTGGGTCGACGAGGCGGTGGCGGGCCAGGGCATCATCCCGACCGCCGTGGCGCTTTCGGTGAACTACTGCTTCCGCACGCTCGGGCTGCACCGGATCGAGGTCTGCATCCGCCCGGAGAACGTCCCGAGCCGGCGCGTGGTGGAAAAGCTCGGCTTCCGCTCGGAGGGAATCCGCCCGCGCTATCTCCACATCGACGGCGACTGGCGGGACCACCTCGTCTACGCGCTGACCGACGAGGAGGTCCCGGAGGGGATGCTGGAGCGCTGGCGCGCACTCAGTTCAGGCCGTGAAGCAAGTAATTGAATATATGTTCGAAAGAAGTATCGATATGGCATCGGGCCGATGGCGGACCGTCACAAATAGCGGCAAAATAGTCAGAGAATCAGCTTGATCACACGACACGCCGCGCCAAATTGCTGCCGGGCCTTCCCCGCCGCCCGTACGGTGTGAATCGTGAGCAGTAGCGGCCTTATCTACGCCGTCATCGTAGGGGCCTGGGCCGCCTATCTGGTGCCGATGTGGCTCCGCAGGCAGGACGAACTCAACGAGGCGCGCCCCACCGAACGCTTCAGCACCGCCATCCGCCTGCTGGCCGGGCGATCGGCGATGGAGCGGCGGGCAGCCCGGGCCCTGAGCGACGAAGCGCGTGACGACGAGAACAGCGACGACGGCCCTCCCCGACGGGACGCGGCCGACTCCGGCGACCCCGTCGCCCGGGAGCCCGAACCCCCGGCGGAGCGCCCGGACGAACGGCCGGCCCCGGCCGCCGCGGCGCCCGCGCCCCCCGCGGAGCGGGCCGGCGCCGAACGCCGGGCCCGACTGCTGGCCCGCCGGCGCCGGATGGTCACCGCCCTCTTCCTCTCCTTCGCGCTCGGCGCGGTGGTGGCGGCGGTGGCCGGACTGGCCTTCCTCTGGGTCCCGGCCGTCCCGGCGGTCCTCCTCACCCTGTACATCGGCCACCTGCGCAAGCTGGAGCGCCAGCGGTACGAGGTGAAGCTGGACCGCGTCCGGGCCGCCCAGGCGGCCGAGCGGCTGCGCAAGCGCGAGCGGCAGCGCGCCGCCGCCCCGGCGCCCGCCCCGGCCGAGGCCGAGGCCCCCGTCGAGGCGGAGCCGGCCCCGGCCGCCCCCGCCCCGGGGCGGGCCGGACGCCGTCCGCACCTGCGGCTGGCCACCGACCCCGACCGGGCCGCCGGGCCGGCGCGCTCCACCGCACCGGTGCGCCCCGCCGCCCCGGTGCCCTCGGCCTCCGCGGTGGCCGAGGCGACCGAGCACGAGGAGTGGGTCGACGGCATGCGCGAACGCGGTGCGGCCGGCCCGGACTCCTGGGAGCCGGTGCCCGTCCCGCTGCCGACCTACGTCACCGCGCCGGTCGCCCCCCGGGTCTCCCGGGGCCTCGACCTGACGGCCCCCGGCACCTGGACCGCGGGCCGCCCCGCCGAGTCCCGCAACACCCCGCTCTTCGACCAGTACGCCGAACCCCAGGCATCCGAGTCCCGCCCCCGCGCGGCGAACGAGTGACCGGGACCGCCCCCCGACCAGCACCGCGTCCCGGGGGGTGGTCACGGACCCCCTCCGAAAGGTGCTAGAGTTTCATCTCGTTGGGGCTGTGGCGCAGTCCGGTAGCGCACCTCGTTCGCATCGAGGGGGTCAGGGGTTCGAATCCCCTCAGCTCCACCCAACGGAACGGCTCCGGCCGGTCCACCGAATCCCGCCGGGAGGCAACTCCCGGCGGGATTTCGCGTTTTGCGGCACCGGCCGGCCGCGGGCCGCTCCGGACCCGTTCGTGACCGAGGTCACAACACCTTTCCCCAGGCGCTTTCTGACCCGGATTCGGCCTCAGGGGGGTCGGTTATGGTGGGTGGGCCCAGACGCTGACGACGGAACGATCTGGTCTATCTCAACGGGGTGCCATCGCGGTGCGCGAGTTCGGTCTGACACGGTGGGTGCGGCGGTCCGGCCCGGACGAACCCGACGGAACCCCGGCCTCCGGAAGACCGAACTCCTGGACCCTCCCGGCGGCCTGCGTGGCGGCGGTGTCACTGGCGGTGTTCGCCTTCTTCCGGCACACCCACGGCGCCACCATGGTCGACATGCTGGTCTACCGGGCGGAGGGCCAGGCCGTCGTGAACGGCCAGGACCTGTACGCGATGCGGCTGCCCGGCTGGGACCTGCCGGCCACCTACCCGCCGTTCGCCGCGATGCTCTTCGTGCCGAGCACCTGGTTCGACGTGAGCACCCTGCGCGTCCTGGTGATGCTCCTCAACTACGCGCTGCTCGCCGTGGCCGTGCACCTGTCGCTGAAGCTGGCCGGGTGGCCGAAGCAGCACCGCGCGGCCGTGGTGATCCTGGCGACCGGCCTGGGCGTCTGGCTGGAGCCGGTGTTCACCACCTTCCAGTACGGCCAGGTCAACCTCGGCATCCTCTGCCTGGTCCTGTGGGACCTGACCCGCTCGGACCGCAACCGGTTCAAGGGGGTGGGCATCGGCCTGGCCACCGCCATCAAGATCACCCCGGGCCTGTTCGCCGTCTACCTGTTCCTGACCGGCCGGGTCCGGGCCGCGCTGGTCTCGGCCGGCACCTTCCTGGCGGCGGGCCTGATCGGCTGGGCCCTGCTGCCCGACGCCTCGTACGGGTTCTGGACCACGTACCTGTGGGACCCGAGCCGGGTCGGCGTGACCGTCCTGGTGGACAACCAGTCGCTGCGCGGCGCCGTCTGCCGGCTGCTCGACGTCAACGACCCCGGCCTGGTCGGGCTGGCCGCCTCCGCGCTGGTCGGCGCCTTCGGGCTCGGGGTGGCGGTGCTGGCCGGGCGCTCCGCCCGGGTGCTGCGCCGGGCCGACGCCTGGGGCGCGGTCTGCGCCGCGTTCACCGCCCTGCTGGTCTCGCCGATCAGCTGGACCCACCACTGGGTCTGGTGCATCCCGCTGATCGCCCTGCTGGTGGTCGAGGCCCGCACCAGGGCGCGGCGGGTCCTGCTCGGCGTGACCCTCGTGGTGTTCCTCTCCCACATCATGTGGACGGTGCCGCACCGGTGGGGCCGCGGGGTCGACTGGTACTGGCAGCTGCCCGGCGCGATCTACCCGCCGATCGGGATCGCCGTCCTGGTCGTCCTCGGGGTGCGGGTGTACCGCGCCCGGCGGCGGGAGGCCGAGGGGACCGGCGGCGGGGCGTGGGCGCTGCTGTCCGCCAGGTTCGACCGCGATCCCGAGCTGACGAACCAGCCCTGACCGGCCGAACCCGACCGACCCGGCCCGCACCGGCTCGCACCGGCCCGGCCCCGACCAACCCGACCCGACCCGACGGACCCCGACCCGACGGACCCAGACCGGACGGATCAGACCTGACGTGACCACCCAGACCGCACCCCCGTCGCCGCCCGCCGCCGCGCCGGCCGCCCGGAAGGCGGCCGCGGCCCTGCTGCACGGCCCGGCCCGGCGCACCGCGCTGCTCACCGCGCTCTGCTTCGCGGTGATGTGCGCCATCGGCCTCCAGGGCTGGACCTCGGTGTCGCTCGGCGGCTTCGACCTCGGCATCTTCGACCAGGGCGTGCGCGGCTACGCCCACTTCGGGCTGCCGGTCTCGTCGCTGAAGAGCTACCACCACGAGTTCCCGCCCGGCTTCTCGCTGCTGGGCGACCACTTCTCGCCGGTCCTGGCGCTGCTCGCGCCGCTGTACTGGATCTGGGACGACCCGCGCTCGCTGATCATCGGGCAGTCGCTGCTGTTCGCGGCCGGGGTGCCGCTGATCCGGCGGATCACCGCGCACGCCTTCGCCGCCGCCCCGCCGCGCACCGCCCGGCGGGCCGCCGACGTGGCCGGCCTGGTCTACGCGCTCGGCTGGCCGCTGCTGGTCGCCGCCCGGGTCGGGTTCCACGAGGTCGCCTTCGCGGTGCCGCTCACCCTGCTGATGCTGGAACGCGGACTGGCGCGCCGGTACGGCACGGTGGTGCTCGCCGCCGTGCTGCTCTGCTGCACCAAGGAGGACCTCGGCCTGATGGTCGGGGCGTACGGGCTGGTGCTGCTGCTGCGCACCCGCCGCACACCGGACCGGGCAGGCCGCCGGACCGGCCTCGGGCTGCTGCTGGGCGGGCCGGTCGCCGCGGCGGTCGCGATCACCTGGCTGATACCGGCGATGGGCGGCGAACCCGGCTACTACTGGAACTACGACGCCCTCGGCACCGACGGCGGCGACGCGCTGCGCAACCTGCTGCACGACCCGTTCCTGCTGGTGCGGACGGCCTTCGACCAGCCGCTCAAGCCGCTGCTGCTGCTCTGGCTGTTCGGCACCACGCTGCTGCTGCCGCTGCGCTCCGCCACCGTGCTGTGCGCGCTGCCGCTGCTGGCCGAGCGGATCCTGTCCAGCAACCCCAACCACTGGTCGATCGCCCGGCACTACGACTCGCTGCTCTGGCCGATCCTGCTCACCGCCGCCGTCGAGGTGCTCGGCCGGCTGAGCGCCACCGAACGGCCCGAGCGGACCGTCCGGCGGGCCCGGCTGCTGGGCCTCGGCGCGGCCGGCATCGCCCTGGTGGCCGCCGTGCCGATCGGGCTGCTGCAACTGGCCGTACCGTCCTCCTGGACGGCCAAGCCGAGCGAGGCCGCGCTGGTCCGGGCGGCCGCGCTGATCCCGGACGGCGCCTCCGTCGAGGCGGACAACCAGATCGCGCCGCGGCTGACCGCCCGGACCGACGTGGTGCTGGTGGACGGCACGCCGCGCGGGCGCGAGTACGTGCTCACCAGGGCCGACAAGCGGTCCTTCCCGTTCGCCGCGGACACCGAGCAGGCCGAGCGGATCCGGCTGCTGCTGGACCACGGGTACCGGCAGCTCTGGGCCGAGGACGGCGTGGTCCTGCTGCACCGGGAGGGCGACGAGCCCGTTCCCGGCGAGCACGTGCCGGGGCCGGGCAGCAAGCCGGTCCAGGACAAGGTCCCGTCCGACGTGGGGCACAACCTGTTCCGGGGCTGACGCTGTTCCGGGGCTGACGCCCGCCGACCTGCGGGCCGGGCCGGACGTGCCGAGGGCCGGCCGGAGAGGTCTCCGGCCGGCCCTCGGGCTGTGCGGGGCTCGCGCTGTGCGGGTCAGGGGCGGTCGGCGTAGGAGCCGCTCTGGTGCGAGCCCTGGGGCGGGACGGCGCCGTAGCGGCCGGGCCGGCGGCCGTGCGGGTGCCGGGTCAGGTTGTAGCCGAGGACGCCCGCCAGCGCGGCCAGGAAGCCGCCGCCGATCGTCCAGTACCAGCGGCTGTTCCAGCCCGAGAACCAGCCGGAGTACCAGTGGTCCTCGGCCGCCACCGGGGCGGCGGCCTTGGCCGTGCTCGCGCCGCCGCCGGCCGGCGGGACCAGCGGGGCCTTCAGCTCCCCGCCCTCCGGCTGGGCGTTGTCGGCGTCGCCCTTGGCGGCGACGTGCAGCCGGACGGAGGAGGCCAGGCCGAGGTCCGGCTGCGGGACGTCGGTCACCGACAGCCGCACGTAGTACGTGCCGGGCAGCGGGTCGCCGGACCACGGCTCGGCCCAGGTGCGGACCTCGCGCAGGGTGCAGTCCAGCGTGAGGGACGTGGCGCTCTGGTCGGCGGTGGTGTTCTGGGTGCCGGCGGTGCAGGCCTGGCGGCGGCGCAGCCCGTCGAAGACCTCGACCGACCAGGTCTGCGGGCCGTGCCGGTCCGTCGCGGGGGCCAGGTTGACGGTCAGGGTGACCGTCGGGGTCTGGCCCTCGGAGGCGCCGAACGCCCAGTACAGGTAGTCGCCGGTGGAGGCGGCGACGTTGGCGTCCTGGCCGGGGGAGAGGTTGACCGCGGTCAGGAACGAGGTGCCGGCCTTGGTGGCCGGGGCCGGAGTGCCGCTCGCGGTGGCCGAGGGGGACGGCGCGGCCGAGGCGGCCGGGGCGCCCAGGGCGAGGGCGGGCAGCAGGGCGAGGGCGGCGAGGGCGCCGCGGATCGTCGTACGCATGGTCAGTTCTCCCGCCAGACGGAGATCCGCCAACGCGCGATCCAGCCGAACAGCAGGCCGAAGAGCAGGCCCGCCAGGGTGAGGGTGAGCAGCAGGATCCAGCCGCGGCCGAGGCCCATCGCGGCGCCCTCGGGGGCGGGCGAGGAGGAGGCCAGGTCCACGGTCAGCTCCAGCGGCAGGCCGGGGTCGGCCTGGACGCCGGCCTGCGGTGCCAGCGAGTTGCTGACGACCAGGCAGACGGTGGTGTCCGGCTTGTCCTTCGACGAGGCGGTCGGGCTCGTGGTGACGTAGCCCTTGGAGTCGGCGGTGGACCAGCGCAGGCCGGTGGAGATCACGTCGGTGCGGCTGCTGCCGGCGTCGGTGCCGCGCACCAACTCCTGGCCGGCCGCGCTGGTGGCCTGCAGCAGGACGCCGTAGTCCCGGGCCACCGGGCGGTCGAGCCCGACGCTGACCGAGGCCCGCAGCTCCTGGCCGGACTTGACCGGGACCTTGTAGACGCGGTGCTCGGAGAACTTCTCGCGGTCGGTGTAGACACCCGGGGCGAGCACCGGGGCGCTCTCGCACTTGTCGGTGCCGGAGGTCTTGACCGGGGTCACCGTGTAGGTGTCGTTGGAGCGGTCGACCAGCTGCTTCACCTTGTCGGTGAGCTGCTCCTGGGTGCGCACGTCGGTGTAGGTGCCGCCGGTCGCGTTGGCGATGCAGAGCAGCTGCTGGCGGGTCTTGTCGTCGTGGGCCAGGCCGAGGGTGTCGACCACCAGGTGGATGCCCTGGGAGGCGAGCTCGCGGGCGACGTCGCAGGGGTCGGGCGGGGTGCAGGTGTCCTCGCCGTCGGTGATCAGCACCACCCGGCGGGTGGTCTCGCCCTTGCCGAGGTCCTGGGCCGCGCCGCGCAGGGCCAGGCCGATCGGGGTCCAGCCGGTGGGCCGCAGGGTGGCGACGGCGGTCTTGGCCTCCACCTTGTTGGTCTTGCCGACCGGGAAGAGCTGCTTGGTGTCCTGGCAGCCGAGGTTCTTGTCGTTGCCGGGGTAGGTCGCGCCCAGGGTGCGGATGCCGAACTCGGTCTCCGCGGGCAGCGCGTCGATCACCTCGCCCAGCGACTGCTGGGCCACCGAGATACGGCTCTTGCCCTGGATGTCCGTGGCGGTCATGGAGCCGCTGACGTCCAGGATCAGGTCGACCCGGGGCGCCTCCTTGGGGGCGGGGGCGCCCGCTGATGGTTCGTCGGCGTGGGCTGGCAGGCCGAGGAGCAGCGATGCTCCCGTTATCGCCAGGGCGGCCAGCAGGCTGCCGAGCCTGGTCTGTGGTCGTCGTCCGGTAGTCACCCGGCCGATCCTAGGGATCATCAGTTCGCCATGGCGAAACGAGCCCGGATCGTGCGCCGACCCGCTCCCGCGTGAACTCCGGCGCACGGACCAGGAGTCCGGGCTCACGGAGGCCTTACGGCCGGTGAGTAGCCTTCGTACCCGACGGACGGAGGCGGGGGCCGATGGAGCTGACGGCGGTCGGCAAGCGGTACGGGCGGAGCGGGCGGTGGATCCTGCGCGGGGTCGATCTGGCCGTCGGGCCAGGGGAGTTAGCGCGGATCACCGGGGCCAACGGAAGCGGGAAGTCGACGCTGCTGCGGCTGGCCGCCGGGATCGAACGGCCGAGCACGGGCCGGGTGGTGCGCCCCGGCGCGGTGGCGTACGTGCCCGAACGCTTCCCGCCGGCGCTGCCCTTCGACGCCGCGACCTACCTGCTGCGGGTCGGCCGGGTGCACGGGCTGTCGGCGGAGCGGGCCCGGCGGCGGGTGGGGGAGTGGCTGGACCGGTTCGGCATCGCGGACCGGGCGGGCACCCCGCTGAGCCGGCTCTCCAAGGGCACCTGCCAGAAGGTCGCGGTGGTGCAGGCGCTGCTCCCCGAGGCCCGGGTGCTGCTGCTGGACGAGGCCTGGACCGGGCTGGACCCGCAGGCCCGGGCGGTACTGGACGAGGCGGCCGCCGAACGGGCGGCGGCGGGCGGCACGGTGCTCTTCGTCGACCACGGCCCGGCCCGGCCGGCCGGGCTCGCCGGCACCGCGTACCTGGTCGGGACGGACGGTGCGGTGCGGCCCGTCGACGACCCGGCGCAGGCGCCGGCCGGGGGCGGCCCGGTGATGGAGATCGAGGTGGACGTCCCCGACGGCGCCCCGCTGCCGGACCGGCTGCCGGGAGCGCCGGAGCGCGCCGCGAGGGGTGGCACGGTGGTGCGGCTGACCGTACCGGCCGCGCACTCCGACGCGCTGCTGCGCCGGCTGCTGCTGGGCCGCCCGGTCGTCCGGGTGCTGGCGGTGCGGCGGCGCGCGGAGGCGGCGGAGGGGCCGACGGGGCCCGGGACGGCGGTGGGGCCGACGGGGCCCGGGACGGCGGTGGGGGAGCGGTGACGGGGCGGATCGCCGCGCTGGTGCGGTACCACCTGGAACTGCTGCTGCGCTCGCACACCTGGCTGCCGCCGTTCCTGGCGTACGCGCTGCTGCTGGTGGTCGGGGTCACGGCGGGCGACCCGCTGCTGGGCAGCCTCGGCCTCGGCGCGGGCGCGCTGCTGCCGGTGAGCGCCTGGTACGTCCGCGGCGTGCTGGCCGCGGAACCGCCGGCCTCGCGGGCCTGCCTGGTCGCGGCGGCGGGCCCGGCCCGGGTCCACCTGGGCGCGCTGCTGGCGGCGCTGACGGTCTCGCTGGTGCTGGCGGCGGGCCAGGTGGCGGTGGTGTGGTGGACCGCCGGGACGGTGGCGAACCCGGGGGCGACGGGGCACCCGGGGACGGGGGCGGCGCTGCTGTCGGGGCTGCTGGCCTCGGTGGTCTGCGCGCTGCTGGGCGTGCTGGCGGGTGCGCTGGCCGACCGTCCGGTGCTGACCCGCGGGCCGTACGGCATCCCGGTCGCGCTGACGCTGGCCGCGCTGCTGCTGGTGGTGCCGGCTTCGCCGGCCAACGCGGCGGTGCGGGCGCTGGTGGAAGGGGCCAGGACCGGCCGGGTCGCGGTGCCGTGGGCGGAGCCGCTGCTCGCCGTCGCCCTGCTGGCCGCGGGCTGCGCGGCGACCGCGGCACTGGCCGGGCGGCGGCCGGAGTGAACGGGGCCGGGGTGAGCGAGCCGGGGTGAGCGGGCGGAGCGGGGCGGCCGGATGATTCGGGCAATAGCAGACACACCGCAGTGAACAGCCCGTACATCCTGATAACACTCGTTAGGGTGACGAAACGGGGCGCGGGCGCCGCCGCACCGGCACCCGGACCCTGCCCTGCCTCCCCGCCCGACCCGCCGCTCACGTCGGGGCGGACCGGCCCCCGCGCCGGTCCGCCCCGATCGGCATCCCCCGGACGGCGGTGCCGGGCACCCGCGACGACCCCCAGGACGGTCCGTGGCGACACCCTCCGCCGTGACGAGATCCGCCGCCCGGCCGAGCCGGCCGGTGCCGACCAGGCGCACCACCGAGCTGGTCCTGGTGCTGGCCGCCGTCCTGACCGCCGTGTTCGGCTACATCGAGGTCGGCGTCAACCTGGACGGCCGGGTCCCCGCCGACGCGGCCGGGTACGGCGCCGCGCTCGGCGTGCTCGCCCTGGCGGCGCACGCCGTCGTCCGGTGGCGGGCCCGGTACGCGGACCCGCTGCTGCTGCCCATCGCGGTGCTGCTCAACGGGATCGGCCTGGTGGTGATCCACCGGCTCGACCGGGCCACCCCGGGGCGCGCCGCGGCCTCCACCCAACTGCTCTGGTCGGCGCTGGGGGTGGCGCTGTTCATCGCGGTGGTGCTGCTGGTACGCGACCACCGGCGGCTGCAGCGCTACGCGTACGTCGGGGCGCTCGCGGCGCTGGTCCTGCTGGTGCTGCCGATCTTCTTCCCGCCGGTGTACGGCTCCCGGATCTGGATCGTGGTCGGCCCGCTCTCCTTCCAGCCGGGGGAGTTCGCCAAGATCCTGCTGGCCGTCTTCTTCGCCGCCTACCTGGCGGTGCACCGGGACGCCCTGGCGCTCACCGGCCGCCGGGTCCGGCGCCGGCAGCTGCCGCTCGGGCGGGTGCTCGGGCCGGTCCTGCTGATCTGGGTGGCGTTCGTCGGCGTCCTGGTGCTGGAGACCGACCTCGGCACCTCGCTGCTCTTCTTCGGCCTGTTCGTGGTGATGCTCTACGTGGCCACCGCGCGCACCGGCTGGATCGCGATCGGGCTCGGCCTGGCCGCGGTCGGGGCCGTCGCGGTGGGTTGGCTCTCGCCGCACGTGCACAGCCGGGTCGCGGACTGGCTGGACCCGCTGGGCTCGATCGCGGCGGGCCGGGGCGCCAACCAGATCGCCCAGTCGCTGTTCGCCTTCGCCTGGGGCGGCGAACTGGGCACCGGGCTCGGCAACGGCCACTCGGTGCTGATCGGCTTCGCCGCCAAGTCGGACTTCATCCTCGCGACCATCGGCGAGGAGCTCGGCCTGACCGGGCTGGTCGCGGTGTTCCTGCTGTACGCGGCGCTGGTCTCCCGGGGCTTCCGGACCGGCATCGCGCTGCGCGACCCGTTCGGGCGGCTGCTGGCGATCGGGCTGGCCGCGATCGTCGGCCTCCAGGTGTTCGTGGTGGCGGGCGGGGTGCTCGCGCTGATCCCGCTGACCGGGATGACCATGCCGTTCATCGCCCAGGGCGGCTCCTCGGTGGTCACCAACTGGATCATCGTCGCGCTGCTGGTGCGGATGAGCGACATCGCCCGCCGGCCGGCCCCCGGGGAGTCCCGATGACGGGCGGCCGGCCGCGCGGCAACGGCCCCCAGGGGCTGCCGGGGATCTCGGTCACCGGCCGCCGCGCGGGCACCTTCTGCCTGCTGCTGGTCGCCGCGCTGTGCGCCCAGGCCACCCGGGTGCAGGTGTTCCGGGCCGACGGCCTCGACCACAACAGCGCCAACCAGCGGCTCACCGTCGAGCGCTACGCCCAGCCGCGCGGCGACATCCTGGTGGGCTCGGAACGGGTGACCGGCTCGGAGCCCACCGGCGGCCGGTACGCGTACAAGCGCGACTACACCGACGGCCCGGCCTACGCGGCCGTCACCGGCTTCGCCTCGCAGGCGTACGGCGTCAGCCAGCTGGAGGGGACCGAGGACGACCTGCTGACCGGCACCGACGGCCGGCTGACCGGCTGGGCGCTCTGGGACGCCGTCAGCCGGCGGCGGAACCCGGGCGGGGACGTGTACACCACGCTGAACCGGGCCGCCCAGCAGGCCGCGGTGCGCGGGCTCGGCCGGCAGAAGGGCGCGGTCGCCGCGATCGAGCCGGCCACCGGGCGGATCCTGGCCCTGGCCAGCACGCCCTCCTACGACCCGGGCAGCTTCGCCGGCTCCGCCGCCGCCGACCAGGCGGCCTGGAACCGGCTGCAGGCCGACCCCGACCAGCCGATGCTCAACCGGGCGCTGCGCCAGACCTACCCGCCGGGCTCGACCTTCAAGGTGGTCACCGCCGCCGCCGCGCTCGCGGACGGGGTGGTCACCGACATCGGCGCGCCGACCGCGGCGCCCTTCCCGTACGTCCTGCCCGGGACGACCACGCCGCTGGTCAACGACACCCCGGCCTGCGACCGGCCCGGACTGTCGCTGGACGCCGCGATGACCGCCAGCTGCAACAGCGTGCTCGGCTACCTCGGCGTGCGGACCGGGCTGGACCGGATGGTGGCGATGGCCGGGAACTTCGGCTTCGGCGACGCCCGGCTGGACACCCCGGTGCGCGCGGCCCGGTCGAACTTCGACACCGCGATGGACGAGTCGCAGCTGGCGCTCTCCTCGATCGGGCAGTTCGACACGGCGGCCACCCCGCTGGTGATGGCGATGGTCGCGGCCGGCGTCGCGAACAACGGGACGGTCATGCGGCCGCAGCTCGTGGACCGGCTGACGAAGGACGACGGCACCACCGTGCGGCTGATGAAGCCGGCGACGTACCGGCAGGCGATGAGCCCGGCGGTGGCCGCTCAGGTGCGGACGCTGATGACCGACGTGGTGGAGAACGGGACCGGGGGCAACGCCCGGATCCCGGGGGCCGTGGTCGGCGGCAAGACCGGGACGGCCCAGCACGGCGTGGACAACAGCGGGACGCCGTACGCCTGGTTCATCGCCTGGGCCGCTCCGGCGGGCTCGGCCGCGGTGCCGCCGGTGGCGGTGGCCGTGGTGGTCGCGGACAGTGACGCCACGGACGTCACGGGTGGCGCCCTGGCCGCGCCGGTCGCCCGCGCGGTGATGCGGGCGGTGCTCGGCGGATGACCCTGGCTGCGGCGGATGTGGCGCTGACCAGCGGCTCTAGCGTTCCGACGGCAGATGCGCCGTTTGCGAAGTGTCCGGTTTGTACATCGATATGTGCCGATTTGGACAATGCGCGTATCCGTACTGTTCGTTTGCGACACTGGTGCATTCGCCGGGTACTGTCCCATGTTTGTTCGGTTGGTCCCGGTTGACACCCCTTGCGGAATGTCGGGGGCCGGCCGCTAGGACACCCTCCCTCGCCTAGAAGGACCGCAGCTTTGGCCAGCAACACCCTCGGTGCGCGTCTGCTGCGACGCAAGCCCGTCTCGACACTGATCGCGGAGAGCGAGGGGCGCGACGCCCTTCCGGCCGGCGCGCCCGAGGAGGGCGGCCGCTCCGGCATCCACCTACGCCGCTCGATCGGCCTCTGGCAGCTGTCCTCGATCGGCATCGGCGCCACCATCGGCACCGGCATCTTCTTCGTGCTGAACACCGCGGTGCCCTCGGCCGGCCCGGCCGTCATCCTGTCCTTCGTGATCGCCGCGGTCACCGCCGGACTCACCGCGCTCTGCTACGCCGAGATGGCCTCCGCGATCCCGGTCTCCGGCTCCTCGTACTCCTACGCCTACGCCACCCTCGGCGAGGGCGTGGCCTTCGCCGTCGGCATCTGCCTGCTGATGGAGTACGGCGTCTCCGCCTCCGCGATCGCGGTGACCTGGGCCGAGTACCTCAACAAGTTCTTCGACCTGGCGTTCGGGTTCAAGATCCCCGAGCAGCTGTCCGGCGCCCCGGACAGCACCCACTGGTTCAACCTGCCCGCGCTGCTGCTGGTCGCGATGGTCTGCTTCCTGCTGATCCGCGGCGTCAGCGAGTCGGTGAAGGTCAACGCGGTGATGGTCGCGGTCAAGATCCTCATCCTGCTGATGTTCATCGGGGTGGCGCTCACCGGCTTCCAGTCCGGCAACCTGACCCCGTTCATGCCGCTCGGCATCAGCGGCGTGCAGGTCGCCGCGTCCAGCATCTTCTTCTCCTTCATCGGCCTGGACGCCGTGTCCACCGCCGGTGAGGAGGTCAAGAACCCGCGCCGCACCCTGCCGATGGCGATCATCATCTCGCTGGTGGTGGTCACCCTGCTCTACATCCTGGTCGCCCTGGCCGGCATCGGCGCCCAGCCCTGGACCAAGTTCGAGGGCCAGGAGGCGGGCCTCGCCCAGATCCTCCAGAACATCACCGGCCAGAGCTGGCCCGCGATGGTCTTCGCGTTCGGCGCGATCGTCTCGATCTTCAGCATCACCCTCGTGGTGATCTACGGCCAGACCCGCATCCTGTACTCGATGGGCCGCGACGGCCTGCTGCCCAAGCGCTTCGCCGAACTCTCCCCGCGCACCGGCACCCCGGTCTGGAACACCCTCGTGGTCGGCCTCGGCGTGGGCGCGCTCGCCGCCTTCATCCCGCTGCGGGTCCTGGCCGACATCACCAGCCTCGGCACGCTCATCGCCTTCTCGGTGGTCTCGATCGGCGTGATCATCCTGCGCCGCACCCAGCCCGACCTGCCGCGCGGCTTCAAGGTGCCCGGCTACCCGGTCGTCCCGGTGCTCAGCGTCGCCTTCTGCGCCTACCTGGTCAAGGGCCTGCACGCCGACACCTTCCGGGCCGGCGGGATCGCCCTCGCCGTCGCCGTGGTCGTGTACTTCGGCTACAGCGTCAAGCACTCCCGGCTGGAGCGGGCCGACCAGGAGTCCGTGCCCGCCGACCGAAGCTCCGGCTGACCCGGAAGCGAACCCGACGTGAAGGGCCGCCGACCGGTACGACACACGGCGGCCCTTTTCACGCCGTCCTCCGCCCAGTGCCCAACGCCATGGCGACAGGGCCGGGCCCGCACCCATAACCTTCCACCATGGTGAGCACCCGCACGCCCGGCTACTCCCGCCCGCGCGGCCGCTTCACCGGCCGCCGCAGACCGCCGGCCCAGACCATCGCGACCGAGGGGTCGTCCGAAGCCGGACGGCTGCCGAGAGGCTTCTCCACCCGGCCGTTCCCCCGCCAGCGTGGCGAGAGCACGTTTCCGCCCACGCCCGATCGGCTGAATCCCGCCAAGCTCGCCTCGATGCGGACCGTCCAACTGCTCGGCTGCCTGATCGCGGCCGGCTGGGCCGCCGCCTTCCCGCTCGTCTCCGACCTGCCCAACCAGCGGCAGTGGGGCCTGATCTCGGCCCCCGCCTACGCCCTGGCCGGACTGCTCTGCCTGACCCTTCCGGGCCGCTTCGCTGCCCGCGCCGCGGCCGCGGTCGCCCTCGTCGGCGCCGTGCTCCTGCCGCTCGGACTGCTCGCCCTGAACGGCCGCCACCAGTCCGAGGTCATGGTCGTCGAACGCTCGGCCCACCTGCTGCTCACCACGGGTGACGTCTACCTGCCGCACCCGACCGTGGTCACCGACTACAACCCGTACCTGCCCGCGATGGCGCTGTTCGGGCTGCCGCGCCAACTGCTCGGCGACTCCACCGCCTTCGCCAGGGTCGCCGGGGACGCCCGGATCTGGTTCGCCCTGACCTTCTTCGCCTGCCTGCTGGCCGCCTGGCGGCTGCTGCGGCCCTCCGGTCCCCGCGCCGGCGACCCGCGCCCGCCCCTGCTGCCGCTGACCGTCCTCACCGCCTCGCCGCTGATAGCACTCGCCCTGGTCGTCGGCGGAGTGGACCTGCCGCTGATCGGGGTCTGCTGCCTGGCCATGGCGCTCGCCGAACGGGACCGCACCGTCGGCGCCGGGCTGGTGCTCGCCCTCGCCTGCACCCTGAAGTGGACCGCCTGGCCCGCGCTGCCGGTCGCCGTCCTGCTGCTCTGGCGGCTCTACGGCCGCCGGCCCGCCGCCCGGACCGCGCTGATCGCGGTCGGGGTGAGTACGGCGGTGATCCTGCCCTCCGTGCTGACCCAGGCGGATGCGCTGCGCGAGCAGGTGGTGCGCTTCCCGCTCGGGATGACCGCGATCCGCACCCCCGCCGGCAGCCCGCTGCCCGGCAAGGTCCTGGCCGGCTTCGGGCCGACCGGGCACTCCATCTCGCTGGCGCTGATGACGGTGGCCCTGGTCGGGGTGGCGATCTGGCTGCTGGCCCGGCCGCCGGTCTCCGCGATCGCCGCGGCCGACCTGCTGGCCGCCGGGCTCGCGATCGCCTTCATGCTCGCCCCGGCCGGACGGTTCGGGTACCTCGCGCTGCCGGTGGTCCTGGTGATCTGGCCCCGGCTGGCGGCGCGGCGCTGGAGCAGCCGGCGCCCGGCCCCGCCCGGCCGGGCGCCGGACCGGCCGGAACCCGCGTTGAGAAGGGGCTAGCTCCTGCCCTCTCCTCGGACTCCCGTCCTCCGGGCGGACGACGGGAGTCCGGAGACGACCCCTAGCGGCCGGCGGCGGCCTTCAGGATGGAGGCCACCGCCGGGCCGGCCGCGTCCACGCCGTGGCCGCCGCCCTGCACCTCGGCGGCCACCGCGATGTTGCCGCGGAAGGCGGTGAACCAGCTGTTGGTGGTGGACGCGCCGGCGACCTCGGCGGAGCCGGTCTTGGCGCCCGCGTTGTCGGTGATCCCGGCCATCACGCCGCTGGCCGTGCCGCCGGTGGCGGTGGCGTTCATCATCGCGCGCAGCTTGGCGGCGACGTCCGGCGAGATCTGGCGGGCCGCCGCCTGCTGCGGCAGGCCGGCGACCAGGACGGGCTGCTTGAACGCGCCGCTCTGCACGGTCGCGGTGATCGAGGCGATCGCCAGCGGGTTCATCTGGACCTTGCCCTGGCCGATGTAGTTCATGGCCTGCTCGTCCTTGCTGCCCGGCGTCGCCGGCACCTTGCCGTCGGCGTTCGGCAGGCCGGTCTTCCACTCCAGGCCGATGCCGAAGACGTCCTTGGCCGTGCCGGACAGCGTCTCGGGCTTGAGGCTGGTCAGGCCCTGGTTGATGAAGGCCGTGTTGCAGGACACCATGAAGTCCTGCTGGAGCGTGTTGTTCGGGAAGGCGCCCGGGAAGTCGTTCGGGATCGCCACCGCGTTGCTGCTCTTCTCCGGGCAGGCCACCACGGTGTCCGGGTTGACCCCGGCCTCCAGCAGCGCCGCCGAGGTGACGATCTTCATCGTCGAGCCCGGTGCGAGCAGCCCGGTGAAGGCCCGGTTCTGGCCGTTGGCCGGGGAGTTGGCGAAGGCCAGTACCTGGCCGGTGCTGGGCTCGATCGCGACGATGGAGCCGGGCTTGCCGCCCAGGTCGGTCATCGCCTTCTCGGCGGCGGCCTGGACGGTGTTGTCGAGGGTCACCTTGAACGGCTTGCCGGGCTTCGGCTCGACGATGGTGAACAGCTTGTCGGAGGCGGCCTTGCCGGCCGGGTCGGAGATCACCACCGCCTTGCCCGCGTCCTGGTCCTTGGCCGGGTCCGGCGGGAGCAGCTTCTGGGCGTTGTCCTGCAGCGTGCTCATCAGCGCCGCGGTGAGCGAGGCGCCCTGCACCGGCTTGCCGTTGCGGTCCACCACGGTGGACGGCGGGGCGAAGACCTGCTGGGTGGCGATGGTCTCGTTGCCGGACAGGTGGGGGTGGATCACCGACGGCGCCCAGTGCACGGCCGGGGTGTTGTCGCTCATCTTCACGACGCCGAGGAAGCCCTGGTAGTCCCAGGCCCGGGCGGTGCCCTCGAACTCGGCACGGGCCTTGAAGCTCATCAGGGTGCCGGTGGGCCCGGGCGTGGCGGAGGCGGACGGCGAGTCGCCGGCGCCCGGGGTGCCGGCCGCCGTGGGCGTCGCGGAGGCGCCGGGGGTGGGCTTGGCCGGGGCCGGGGTGCCGGTGGCGGCGCTGAAGACCTGCTGGGTGGTCGGACCGGTCGGGGTGAGGGTCAGCGCGCTCGGCTTCACCTGGTCCTTGAACGCGGTCAGCGCGGTGGTGGCCGCGGCCGGGTCGTCGGTCAGCGAGGCCGCCTTGGCGAGGTCGCCGGCCGCCCAGGCGGCCAGGAAGTCCTTCGCGCCGGCCGCGGCCTGCTCGGCCGAGGGCGGCTCGGCGACGACCGTCCGGGGTTTGCTGCCGCCGGATCCGGAGTCCGAGCCGCCCATCAGGCTGTACGCGCCGTAGCCGCCGCCCGCGAGGACGGCGATGGACACGCCGGTGATGATGCCGATTTTCGCGCCACTGCGCATGGTGCAGTTCCCCCTGGGGTCTCGCGGCCGGGCGAAACCGGCCGGGGCCGGAAACGCGGTACCTCCCCACCCTAGGCAGGCGAAATCGGTGCGCCGACGAAACGCCCGGCACTTGTGACGGATCTGGTACGTGTCGTGCACCGCATACGGACGATTCGGGGGAACGCGGTGTGCGCCGTCGCCCGGCCGGGCCGCGCGGGCGGGTCGGGCGGGGCGGGCGTCAGATCCAGCTGCTGAACCACATCCGGCGGCGCCAGTCCTCCAGCGGGATCGTCTGGCCGGTGTAGAGCGGGAAGAAGAACAGGAAGTTCCAGACGATCAGCAGCACCAGCAGGCCGGCCGCCGCGGAGCCGATGATCCGGCGGTCCCGGGAGGCGCCGGGCGGGCCGATCAGGGCGCCGATCAGCATCGTCACCGCGAGCACCAGGAACGGGACGAAGACCACCGCGTAGAACAGGAAGATCGTCCGCTGCTGGTAGGCGAACCAGGGCAGGTAGCCGGCCGCCAGGCCGCACAGCAGCGCGCCGGCCCGCCAGTCCCGCCGGGCGGCCCAGCGCCACAGGCAGTAGGCCAGCGCCAGCACGCCCGTCCACCACAGCAGCGGGGTGCCGATGCCCAGCACCTCGCGGGCGCAGTCGGCGGCCGTGCAGCCGGCCTGGCCCAGCTTGGGGGACTCGTAGAAGAAGGAGACCGGGCGGCCCAGGAACAGCCACGACCACGGGTTCGACTGGTAGGTGTGCGGGTCGCTCAGGTGGGTGTGGAACTCGTAGACCGTCGAGTGGTAGTGCCACAGGGCGCGCAGGCCCTCGGGTATCCACGGGAAGTCGGTGGACCGGCCGACCGCCCAGTCCCGGCCCCAGCCGCCCTTGCCCGGGGCGTTGCTGCTGGCGAACCAGCCCCACCAGGACGCGATGTAGACCGCGATCGGGACCAGGACGACGGAGACGAAGGCGGGCGCCACGTCCCGGGCGAGCACCGCCCGGTACGGGTGCGGGGCACCGGCCAGGCGGCGGGCGCCGACGTCCCAGAGCACCGTCATCAGGCCGAAGGCGGCCATCACGTACAGGCCGCTCCACTTGGTGGCGCAGGTCAGGCCGACGCACACGCCGGCCGCGATCCGGTACGGGCGCCAGCCCAGGTTCACCCGCTGGGCGAGCTCCGCGTTCTGCACCCCGCCCAGCCGCTCGGCGAGCAGGCCCCGGGTGCGGTCGCGGTCCAGCAGCAGGAAGCCGAAGGCGGCGACGATCCAGAACATCACCACCAGGTCGAGCAGCGCGGCCCGGCTGAGCACCAGGTGCAGGCCGTCCACCGAGAGCAGCAGGCCCGCGACGCAGCCCAGCAGGGTCGAGCGGAACATCCGGCGGGCGATCCGGGCGAGCATCAGCACCGACAGGGTGCCGAGCAGGGCCACCGCGAAGCGCCAGCCGAAGGGGTTCATGCCGAACAGCTGCTCGCCCAGGCCGATGATCCACTTGCCCACCGGCGGATGGACCACGTACGAGGCCGTCGACCGGTACGGGACGGCCGCTCCGGGCGTCATGATCGTCGTGTTGGCGTCCTCCGGCCAGCTGATCTCGTAGCCGCCGTGCCAGAGCGCGTAGGCGTCCTTGGCGTAGTACGTCTCGTCGAAGATCACCGCGTGCGGCTGCCCGAGGTTCACGAACCGCAGGATCCCGGCGAACACCGCCACCGCGACCGGGCCCAGCCAGCCGGACCAGCGGCACAGGAAGTACCACAGGCCCTGCGGCAGCGAGAGGCCCAGGCGCAGCAGCAGCGCGGACTGCGGCACGTCGCGCGGGGTCACCCGGGGGCCGTCCGGCATCGGCGGCACCAGCCGCTCGGCGAGCGGGGCCGCCGGGCGGGCGAGGTAGCCGTGGCGGGACAGGCGCTCGCGCCAGGTGGGGGGCGCCGGCTCCGCCGGGGGTGTCGGCTCCGCCGGTTCCGTCGGGGCCGCCGGGGTCGTCGGCTCCGCCTGTTCCGCCGGGCGCGGGGACGGCACGTCGACGGCGCCCCGCGCGGAGTGGTCCGTACCAGTGGGCGTCTGCGCCGCCGTGTCGCCGTTCATCCGCCACATCGTAGGGGCGCACTTCGTACGCGTGTCCGCTCCCTCGGAAGCTGACCGAATCGTCACCAAAAGCCCCGCGCGGCGGCAACTGGAAGGATGGGGCCCGTGACAGGAGTACTCGTTCTCGCAGGCACACCCATCGGCGACGTCTCGGACGCCCCGCCCCGACTGGTCAACGAACTGGCCACGGCCGACGTCATCGCGGCGGAAGACACCCGGCGGCTGCGCCGGCTCACCCAGGCCCTGGGGGTGACCCCGGCCGGGCGGGTGCTCTCCTACTTCGAGGGCAACGAGGTCGGCCGCACACCCGAACTGGTCGAGGCGCTGCTCGGCGGCGCCCGGGTGCTGCTGGTCACCGACGCCGGCATGCCCTCGGTCTCCGACCCCGGCTACCGGCTGGTCGCCGCGGCCGTCGAGGCGGACATCAAGGTCACCGCGGTGCCCGGCCCGTCCGCGGTGCTCACCGCGCTCGCGCTGTCCGGCCTGCCGGTCGACCGCTTCACCTTCGAGGGCTTCCTCCCCCGCAAGACCGGCGACCGGGCGCGGCAGCTCGCCACCGTCGCCGCCGAGCCGCGCACCATGGTCTTCTTCGAGGCACCGCACCGGATCGCCGAGGCCCTGGCCGCGATGGCCGAGGCGTTCGGGCCGGAGCGTCCGGCCGCCGTCTGCCGCGAGCTGACCAAGACCTACGAGGAGGTCAAGCGCGGGCCGATCGGCGACCTGGCGGCCTGGGCGGCCGACGGCGTCAGGGGCGAGATCACCGTCGTCGTCGCCGGCGCCCCGCCGGCCGCGCCGCAGGAGCTGACCCCGGCCGAACTGGCCCGGCTGGTGGCCCTGCGGGAAGAGGCCGGGGAGCGGCGCAAGGAGGCCATCGCGGCGGTCGCGGCCGAACTGGCGCTGCCCAAGCGGGACGTCTTCGACGCGGTCGTGGCGGCCAAGAAGGAGGGCCTGGACGGGGGTCTGAAAAAGGCGTGAATTCCGGGGGGTTGCGTTGCGCACGGGGCGTCGTACCTTGGAGGGAAGGCCCCGGTAAACACCCGCTGTGCTGAAGCTTCGGTCGCGGTTTCCAGCCCCCGGGAGGCCCTTCGTATAGGACTTCCCAACCCGCATCCAAGTCTTCACAAGTGGGGCATCGGTCGGGGCGGTCCGGGCATTTCCTGGAATGGAAAGACCCAGCCGGGCGAGCGTCCGGCGGGCGCTGGGAGACGGCTATGAGCGAGACGATCGGTAGCCCCCTGAGCACCGCGGGCCTGGCCGGCCGCGCGCACACTCCCGTCGAGACCGTACGGGAGGCCTACTCCTTCGCGTGCCTGCGATGCGGGTACGGCTGGGAGCAGGCGTACGACATCGAGCACCACGCGACCAAGGACGGCCACGTCGTGTTCGAGTACCACGCCAACGGTGTCCGGGTGCCGTCTCCGCTGCTCAAGCCGACCTGCCCCGGATGCGGTGGACACACCGTCCGGATCATGCGCGAGGGCCGGGTGGCCTCCGCCGACCAGCCCTGGCAGCACGCCCCCGGCTACCCGGCGCACGCCGAGCCGGCCGGGCCGCCCCCGGTGCCCGGGCCCGCCAAGCCGCGCGGACGCTGGGCCCGGTTCTGGTCGCGGCTGCTGGGCTGACACCGAGGACACGGGGCGGACCGCCCCCGGCCGGGTCGTGGACCCCGCCGGGGGCGGTCCGCTGTACGGCGGGACCGGCGGGCCCGGGCACCCGGGGCGGGGTGGTCCGTCACTCCGCCGGGGCCGCCGGTAACTCGGTCGAGGGTGGTCCGCGTGCCCGACTAAGCTTTCCGACCATGGCGGCCACTGCAGACCACAGCACCACCGGGACGAGCACCCCGGCGTACTACGTTTCCACCCCGATCTACTACGTCAACGATCGCCCGCACCTGGGCCACGCGTACACCACCGTGGCGGGCGACGTCCTCACCCGCTGGCACCGCCAGCGCGGCGAGAAGGTGTGGTACCTGACCGGCACCGACGAGCACGGTCAGAAGATCATGCGGACCGCCGAGGCGAACGGCGTCACCCCGCAGGAGTGGTGCGACAAGCTGGTCGAGGAGGCCTGGAAGCCGCTCTGGGAGCACCTGGAGATCGCCAACGACGACTTCATCCGCACCACCCAGCAGCGCCACACCGACCGCGTGCAGGAGTTCGTCCAGGACCTGTTCGACAAGGGCGAGATCTACAAGGGCGGCTACTCCGGCCCGTACTGCGTCGGCTGCGAGGAGTTCAAGCTCCCGGCCGAACTGCTCGACGGCGCCACCGAGGACGAGAAGCTCTGCTCCGTCCACAAGCGGCCGGTCGAATGGCTGGAGGAGGAGAACTACTTCTTCCGCCTCTCCGCCTACGGCCCCAAGCTGCTGGAGTTCTACGCCGCGAACCCGGACTTCATCCAGCCGGCCACGGCCCGCAACGAGGTGCTGCGCTTCGTCGAGCAGGACCTGAAGGACCTCTCGATCTCCCGCTCCACCTTCAACTGGGGCGTGCCGCTGCCCTGGGACGAGAAGCACGTCCTCTACGTGTGGGTCGACGCGCTGCAGAACTACATCACCGCGGCCGGCTACGGCAGCGACCCGGAGCGCTTCGCCGAGCTCTGGCCCGCCTCCGTCCACCTGGTCGGCAAGGACATCCTGCGGTTCCACGCCGTCATCTGGCCCGCCATGCTGATGGCCGCCGGCCTGCCCCTGCCCAAGCGGGTCGTGGCCAACGGCTGGCTGATGGTCGGCGGCGAGAAGATGTCCAAGTCCAACCTGACCGGCATCTCGCCCACCGACCTCACCTCGCACTTCGGCGTCGACGCGTACCGCTACTACTTCCTGCGGGCGATCCCGTTCGGCACGGACGGCTCGTTCTCCTGGGAGGACTTCACCGCCCGCTACACCTCCGAACTGGCCAACGACTTCGGCAACCTGGCCTCCCGGGTCGCCGCGATGGTCGGCAAGTACTACGGCGGGGTGCTGCCCGCCGCCACCGCGCCGGGTGACGCCGAACAGGCCGTCGCCGACGGGCTGGCCAAGGCCGTCGAGACCGCCGACCGGAAGATCGGCGAGGAGCTGGACTTCGCCGGCGGCCTCGCGGCGATCTTCGAGTTCGTCAAGCAGGTCAACGGCTACATCACCGAGCAGGAGCCCTGGAAGGTCGCCAAGGACGAGTCGGAGGAGGGCCGGGCGCGCCTCGCGACCATCCTCTACACCGCCGCCGAATCGCTGCGCGCCACCGCCGTCCTGCTCAACCCGGTGATGCCGTCCACCGCCGAGAAGCTGTGGGCCTCGCTGGGCGCCGAGGCGGCCGGGCTGGGCACGCTCCCCGCGCAGACCATCGCCACCGTGGCCGACTGGGGCCGGCTGCCCGCCGGCGCCACCGTCACCAAGGGCGAGATCCTCTTCCCGCGGCTCGAAGAGAAGCCGGCCGCCTGACATGGCCGCCAAGGACGACGACCGGTCGACCCCGCCGCCGCTGCCGGAACCCCTGGCAGTGGCGGTGGCCGACTCGCACACCCACCTCGACATGCAGTCCGGCACCCCGGCCGAGGGCCTGGCCAAGGCCGCCTCGGTCGGCGTGACCACGGTGGTCCAGGTGGGCTGCGACGTCCCCGGCTCGCGCTGGGCCGCCGACCTGGCCGCCCGCTACGAGCAGGTGCACGCGGCCGTCGCCCTCCACCCGAACGAGGCGCCGAGGATCTTCCTCGGCGACTCGGACGGCTGGTCCGGGCAGCAGCGCAAGGCGGGCGGCGCCGAGGCACTCGACGAGGCGCTCGCCGAGATCGACCGGCTCGCCGCACTGCCGCAGGTCCGCGCCGTCGGCGAGACCGGCCTGGACTACTTCCGCACCGGCCCGGAAGGCGTGGAGATCCAGAAGGAGTCGTTCCGCCGCCACATCGAGATGGCCAAGCGGCACGGCAAGGCCCTGGTCATCCACGACCGGGACGCCCACGAGGACGTCATCGCCGTCCTCCTCGCCGAAGGCGCCCCCGAACGGACCGTCTTCCACTGCTACTCCGGCGACGCCGCGATGGCCAGGACCTGCGCCGAACACGGCTGGTACCTGTCCTTCGCGGGCCCGGTCACCTTCAAGGCCAACCAGCCGCTGCGGGACGCGCTGCTCGCCACCCCGCTCGACCGCGTGCTGGTCGAGACCGACGCCCCGTTCCTCACCCCGCACCCCTACCGGGGGCGGCCCAACGCCCCGTACCTGATCCCGGTCACGGTGCGGTCCATGGCCGCGACGCTGGGGCTGCACGAGGACGAGCTGTCGGCGGCCATCGCGGAGAACACCGCCAGGGCCTTCGGGTACTGACCGGTGGGGCGGCGGCTTCCGAGTGCTGAGCCCTCGGGGCCGGGGCCGGGGCCGGGGGCCGGGGGTGTCGGCCCCTGCCGTCCCGGGGGGCCGGAGCCGCGGTGTGGGGGCCCCGTCCGGATCGGCGCGTCCGGACGGCGGCCCCCGCGCCCGTATCCTTGGCGCGTGAGCACCACCGACCCCACCCCTGACAGCTACTTGCTGGGCGCCGCCGACATCCGGGAGCTGGCGGCCGCGTTCGGCGTGAAGCCGACCAAGCAGCGCGGCCAGAACTTCGTCATCGACGGCAACACCGTGCGGCGGATCGTCCGCGCCGCCGAGGTGACGGAGCAGGACGCGGTGGTGGAGGTCGGGCCGGGCCTCGGCTCGCTGACGCTCGCGCTGCTCGACGCGGCGCGGCACGTGACGGCGGTCGAGATCGACCCGGTGCTGGCCCAGCACCTGCCGGACACCGTCGCGGCTCGGCTGCCCGGCCGGACCGACTCCTTCGACCTGGTGTTCAGCGACGCCATGGAGGTCACCGAGCTGCCCGGGCCCCCGCCCACCGCGCTCGTCGCCAACCTCCCCTACAACGTGGCCGTGCCCGTCCTGCTGCACATGCTGGCGACCTTCCCCAGCATCGAGCGGACCCTGGTGATGGTGCAGAGCGAGGTCGCCGACCGGCTCGCCGCCAAGCCGGGCAGCAAGGTGTACGGCGTCCCGTCCGTCAAGGCCAACTGGTACGCCGAGGTCAAGCGGGCCGGGGCCATCGGGCGGAACGTGTTCTGGCCCGCCCCCAACGTCGACTCCGGACTGGTCTCGCTGATCCGCCGCGACCCGCCGAAGACCACCGCCACCCGCGCCGAGGTGTTCGCCGTCGTCGACGCCGCGTTCGCCCAGCGGCGCAAGACCCTGCGCGCCGCACTCGCCGGCTGGGCCGGCTCCGCCGCCGCCGCCGAGCAGGCGCTCGCGGACGCCGGGATCGACCACAAGCTGCGCGGCGAGATGCTGACCGTGGAGCAGTTCGCCGCGATCGCGGAGCACAAGCCGCGGCCGGCGGCGGAGCACGTGGCGGAGCCGGCTCAGGCGTCGCAGCAGGCGGCGGAGCAGGCCTCGGAGCAGAAGTCGCAGCAGACGTCGCAGCAGAGCGCGAAGGACAAGGACGCCGAGTGATCACCGTACGGGTGCCGGCCAAGGTCAACGTCCAGCTGGGGGTCGGCGGGCTGCGCGCCGACGGCTTCCACGACCTGGCCAACGTCTTCTTCGCCGTCGCCCTCGGCGACGAGGTCACGGCCACCCCGGGCCAGGGCGTCACCCTGACCTGCGCCGGGCCCGACGCCGCCGCCGTCCCCCTGGACGACAGCAACCTGGCCGCCCGGGCCGCCCGGCTCCTCGCCGCCCACCACGGCATCGCCGACCCGGGCGTGCACCTGCACATCGCCAAGGCCATCCCGGTGGCCGGCGGCATGGCCGGCGGCAGCGCCGACGGCGCGGCGGCGCTCGTCGCCTGCGACGCGCTGTGGCAGCTGGACACCCCGACGGAGACCCTGCTGGAACTGGCCGCCGAACTGGGGTCGGACGTGCCGTTCGCCCTCTTCGGCGGCGTCGCCCTGGGCCGCGGCCGGGGCGAGATCCTGGAACCGCTGGCCGTCGAGGGCACCTTCCACTGGGTCTTCGCGGTCGCCGACGGCGGCCTGTCCACCCCCGCCGTCTTCCGCGAGTGCGACCGGCTCCGCGACGAGGCCGGCACCGGCTCCAGCGACAGCGACATCGCCACCCCCGACGCCGACCCGGCACTCCTCGCCGCCCTCGCCGAAGGCGACGCCGTCGCCCTGGCCGCCGCGCTCGCCAACGACCTCCAGGCCGCCGCGCTCTCGCTGCGCCCCGCGCTCGCGGACACCCTGCGGGCCGGCACCGAGGCGGGCGCCCTCGGGGCCCTGGTCTCCGGCTCCGGGCCGACCTGCGCCTTCCTCGCGAAGGACGCCGACGCGGCCGCCGCCGTCGCCGAGGCGCTGCGGGCCTCCGGCACCTGCCGGACGGCGCACGCGACGTACGGGCCGGTGCCGGGCGCCTCGCTGCTGCCGTAAGCATCCGCGAGCTGCCGGAGCAGCGGCAGGGTCGTGCCTGCCGCAGGGCGCGGTGCCTCACGGCGCTTCGGGGCGCTTCGGGGCGCGGTGCTTTCGCGCGCTTCGCGGCGCTTCGCCGTCCGGCGCCCGCCGGACAACGCGGTGAGGGCGTCGCCGCGTGCCCATTAGGCTGGGGAGATCGGGACGTGCCCGAGCCAGGGGCGGTGGGCCGCCCGCGACCCACCGAATCCAGGAGCGCAGCACACGTGGCCGTCAACCTCGCCACCATCGAGTCCGTCACGAAGGTCTACGGCACCCGCGCCCTGCTGGACGCGGTCAGCCTGGGCGTCAGCGAGGGCGACCGGATCGGTGTCGTCGGCCGCAACGGCGATGGCAAGACCACCCTGATCCGGATGCTCGCCAAGCTGGAAGAGCCGGACGGCGGACGGATCACCCACGCCGGCGGGGTGGAGATGGCCGTCCTCACCCAGCACGACTCGCTCGACCCGACCGCCACCATCCGGCACGAGGTCATCGCCGGCCGCGCCGACCACGAGTGGCTCGGCGACGCCCGGATCCGCGACATCATCGAAGGCCTCTTCGGCGGCCTCGACCTGCCCGGCTTCGCCGACGGCCTGGACACCGTCATCGGCCCGCTCTCCGGAGGCGAGCGCCGCCGGATCGCCCTCGCCAAGCTGCTGCTCGGCTCGCCCGACCTGATCGTCCTCGACGAGCCCACCAACCACCTCGACGTCGAGGGCATCAACTGGCTTGCCGAGCACCTGCAGAAGCGCCGCTCCGCGCTCGTCTGCGTCACCCACGACCGCTGGTTCCTCGACCAGGTCTGCACCCGGATGTGGGATGTCCAGAGCGGTGCCGTGCACGAGTACGAGGGCGGCTACTCCGACTACGTCTTCGCCCGCGCCGAACGCTCCCGGATCGAGGCCGTCGAGGAGCAGAAGCGCCAGAACCTGGCCCGCAAGGAGCTCGCCTGGCTGCGCCGCGGCGCCCCCGCCCGCACCTCCAAGCCGCGCTACCGGATCGAAGCCGCCAACGCGCTGATCGCCGACGTGCCGGACCCGCGAGACAAGTCCGAGCTGATGAACTTCGCCAACGCGCGGCTGGGCAAGACGGTCTTCGACCTGGAAGGCGTGACCGTCAAGGCCGGCCCCAAGCTGCTGCTGGAGAACCTCACCTGGCAGCTCGGCCCCGGCGACCGGATCGGCCTGCTCGGCGTCAACGGCGCCGGCAAGACCTCGCTGCTGCGCGCCATGCGCGACGCGTACGCCAGCGAGGGCGACGTGCAGCCGGCGTCCGGCGTCATCAAGGTCGGCAAGACCGTCCGGCTCGCCTACCTGTCTCAGGAGGTCGCGGAGCTGGACCCGGCGATCCGGGTGCTCCAGGCCGTCGAGCAGGTGCGCTCGCGCGTCGACCTCGGCAAGGGCCGGGAGATGAGCGCCGGGCAGCTGTGCGAGCAGTTCGGCTTCAGCAAGGACAAGCAGTGGACGCCGGTCGGCGACCTGTCCGGCGGCGAGCGCCGCCGCCTCCAGCTGCTGCGGCTGCTGATGGACGAGCCCAACGTGCTGTTCCTCGACGAGCCGACCAACGACCTGGACATCGAGACGCTCAACCAGCTGGAGGACCTCCTCGACGGCTGGCCCGGATCCATGGTCGTCATCAGCCACGACCGCTTCTTCATCGAGCGGACCACGGACGTCGTCCACGCCCTGCTCGGCGACCGGAAGATGCGGATGCTGCCGAACGGCGTCGACGAGTACCTGGAGCGGCGGGCCCGGATGGCCGCCGCGGCCGCTCCCGTCGTCGCTCCCGCCGCCGCCTCCTCGGAGACGGCCGGGGACGCCGCCTCCGCACTGTCCGGCGGAGACCTCCGGGCAGCCAAGAAGGAGATGCAGAAGCTGGAGCGGCAGATCTCCAAGCTGGACCAGAAGGAGTCCAAGCTGCACGCCCAACTCGCCGAGCACGCCGCCGACTTCTCCAAGGTCGCGGAGCTGGACGCCCAGCTGCGCGGGGTCCGGGAGGAGAAGGAGGAGCTGGAGATGAGCTGGCTGGAGCTGGCCGAGCAGGTCTGAGCCGGCCGGGGGTGGGGGCCGGAGGCCGGGGTCAGGGGCGGGGCCGGGCGTCAGCGGCCGGCTGTATCCGGCTGACTGCCGGTGCCGGTGCCGGTGCTGTCGCCACCGCCACCGCCACCGTTCGCGAGGAGCGATTCGAGCTCGTCCGCCGCACGGCCCAAGGCGCTTAGCGTCGGGTCGTGCGGTGTGGCCGGTGCCGCCGTCGGCGATGGTGCCACGAGTCCCGTCGGCGGCGCGGCCGGTGGACGGTGCGCGCGGGCGGCGGCGGTCAGTTCGTCCAACGCGCGACGGACCCGCTCCACCTCCGTACGGTCCGGCACCCGGCCGCCGTACCGCACCTGCGCCGCGAACGCCGCCACCGCGCCCCCCAGCCGCTCCAACGCCGCCGTCGCCGGCAGCCACCGCTCCGCCAGCCGCCCGGTCGGCGGCGGCTCCGCCAACCCCTGCCGTACCTCCAGGCGGGCATCCGCCAACGACCGGTACGCCGAACGGCGCAGCCACACCTCCGACCGGTCGGCGCCGCCCGCGACGACGGCATCGAGATAGGCCCGCAGCGCCGTCGCCGCACCGACCAGCCGGGGCTCGATCCGGTGCCGCGGGCGCTCCGGCCACAACAGGTAGCCGAACAGCAGGACGACCGCGCTCGCCAGGACACTGTCCAGCACCCGGGGCCAGAACTCGGCCGCGCCGCTCTGGCCGCCGAGCTGCAGCAGGACCAGCGCCATCGGCGTCATCACTACGGTGTTCAGCCCGTAGTGCGACGCCGAGGCGTACGGCAGCAGGGCCACACAGAGCGCCGCCATCGCGACCAGCGCCCACTCCTCGGTCGTCAGCATCAGCAGCGCCGCAGTGACCGCCACCCCGAGCACCGTGCCCACCGAACGGCTCACCGCCCGCAGGAACACCGAGCCGAGATCCGGCTTCAGCACGAACGCGATCGTCATCGGCACCCAGTAGCTCTTGCTGAGCGGGTAGTTGACGGTCACCGCCGAACCGACCGCGATGCACAGCGCGACGCGCAGCCCGTACCGGACCGACGGGCGCGACAGCAGCCGCGCCCGCAGCCGCCACGGATCGGGCGGCGGCACGGGCGCCGTACCGAGCCGCGCGTCGCGGCCGGCCACGGTGTCGGCGGCGGCACGCAGGGCCGTGTCCAGCGCCTGCCGCGACGGCGTGTCCGGCCGCCAGTCCGGGACCACCACCTCCCCGCCGCCGCGCCGTACGGCCGCCGCCAGCCGCCCCGGCACCTCGGCGACCTCCGGCGGCACCGGACGCCGGGCCCACAGCAGCCCCGTCGCCGCCTCGGTGGCGGCCAGGGCGGCCTCGTACGCGCGGACGGCGCGGGACCGGTCAGGGACCCGGCCCCCGGGCCGGTCCGGCAGGCGGCTCTGGGAGCGGACCGGGAGAAGGTCCTGGAGCTGGTTCAGGCGGGCCGTCAGCACCTGGCGCGAGGCGGCGGCCCGCTCGGTGCCCAGATCGGCCAAAGTACGGCCGAGCGCGTCGTACGCGTCCGCCAACGCCCGGAACCGGGGGTCCGCGCCAGGCCGGCCCGGCCCCCCGGCCCACAACCCGAGCAGCACCACGAACGCGCCACCGGCCGGCACCATCGCCGCCGCCGCCCACCACGGCCGCGGCAACGGCATCCCGCTCCCCAGCGCCGCCGACACCAACAACAGCATCCCGGCCGCCGAACCACGCGGACCCGTCGCGCTCAAAGCCCCCGAGACGAACGCGGTCAGCGTCAGCACCGCACCGAGCACGACCCCGCCCACACCGGCATGCTGCAACCCGGAACCCACCGCCATGCCGAGCGCGGAAGCAAGCACGGCAGTCCCGATCCGGGCCACCCGCAACCGCCACGGCTCGACCCGGTCGTTCATCGTCGCGTGCATCGCACCCAGCCCCGCGAACACCCCGAGATCCAGCCGGTGCACCAGCGGACCGACCCCCAGCGGCACCGCCATCCCCACCGCCGCCCGCCCCATCAGCGCCACCGGCACCGCCACCCGCACCGGCCGAGCGGCCCGGGCCCACCAAGGAGCAGCCGTGGAAGAACTCATCGGGACACGTCCGTTCCGCGGCCAGAAGTCGCTGCTGTGCGACATTGCGCGGCAGATGGGGCGTACCGGACCAGTCTACCCAGCGGCCCCGCCGCGGACCGTACGTGTCAAGTTCGTACCGATCGCGTACGGCCGTGCCAAGGGCCCTGCCGGTCCGACAGAGGCGGTGGCTACGATGACGGAGGCGAAAACCGTCCACGGAGGCGGCTGAAATCGCCGACCAGGACGGCACGACCGAGAAGTTGACGGTGCGTTGCGGCACGGAGCCACCCGGGGCGCCCCGGGACGGCGCCCGGCCGTACGGGGGAGAGGTGAACTGCTGTGGCAGAAGGTGACGGGCAGGGGACGGGCACGCCCCCCGCGGGGGCGACTCCGGGGGGTCCACCCGATTCGACGCCCTTCATGCTCGACAAGAAGATTCCCTGGTTCTTCGGCGGGATCAACATCGCTCCGGTCGTCAGCACCGCGCAGACGAACGTCAGCGCCGGGGACCTGGTGGCGGCCTTCGGCAAGCACGACGTCAAGGTCGAGGTCGACACACTCACCGCGTTCGCGAACAAGGTCGAGGCCCTGCTGCTCGCCATGGAGGGCTCCGCGGCGGCTCCGTACAAACTGCAGCAGCAGAAGCTCACCGGACAGAGCTTCGCCGGCGCGCAGTTCGTGGAAGCGACGGCGCTGACGACCGCCTACGAGAAGGTGCACGCCCAGCTCGTGCAACTGCACAAGGACTTCGCGGCGCAGATCCAATCGATGCAGACGGCCGTCTCGCAGACGGCGAACAACTACGCCGCGAACGAGAGCCACACGACGGCCGCGCAGAACGCGGTCGCCAAGAACGCCGATGCCGCCGCGCCGGTGTCGGAGCCGGACAACCTCAAGTACTGATGGCGACCTGGGGAGAGTCCTACGGGGAAACGGGGAGCAAGTAGTGTCAGGCGGAACGAACTTCGAGAGCATCGATCACGCCCACCTGCGGAAGATGGTCGACAGCACGGACCCCACGACGGTCCTGAGCCGCGGCACCCAGCTGCAGGCCGCCGGCCGAGTGCTGAAAGAGCTGAGCTCAGCGCTCAAGGCGCATGTCGGCAGCGTCACCTGGGAAGGCCCGGCCGCAGAGAACTTCAAGACCTGGGCGGGCAACCTCCAGCAGTCCGCACAGATCATCGGAGACCACGCCTCGACCGCAGGCGACGCGATGCACCAGGCCGGTGAGGCGCTCAGCACCGCCAAGTCCGCCGTGCCGGAACCGCCGCAGACGGAGATCGACGCGGTCGCCAAGCGCAATTCGCAGACGGTCTACCTGCCGTCGACCGTGCAACTCGCCGTCGGCCAGTCCGTCGACGAGTACATGTTCTCCGTCGACAGGAAGTGGGTCACCGAGGCTCGGGCGACGCAGGCCCAGGCGAAGATCGACAAGGAGCACCAGGAAGCCGTCCTCCAGATGGAGAAACTGGCACAGGCGTACAGCGCGGCGACGACGACGCTGAACGGGATCCCCGGGGACGTGCAACTGCCGGGGACGCCGGGGTCGGGCAGCAGCAAGAATGACGCGAATGTCGCCTCAGGGGCCAGCGGCGGCCGCGGTGGCTCCGGGGGGTCTGTCCGTGGCTCTCGGGCGGTCGGCGGCAGCACTGGCGGGAACTACGGACAGTCCGGTAACTACACCGGCGGGTCGGTGACGCCTCGTGACCCTGGTGCGGGTGTACCTGGGGCGTCTGAGCCGGGGCACACAGCCCCGCCTCCGCTGCACGGTGGCGGCCAGATTCCGCCAGCGCCGCAGGACCCGGGCTCCTCGATCCCGCCGTCCCACCCGTCGGACCCGGTCAACCGTCCGGGCACCGGCCTGGACGGCCTGCCGACGGCGCCGACGCAGACCGGCCCTGGTGGCGGTCCCCTGCCGACGGGCGGTCCGACCACCACTCCCACGTACCCTGGTGGTCCCAACGGCCCTGGCAGCGGACCCGGCACCCCCGGTGGGGGCCCGCTTCCGGGCTTCCCGGTCGGGCCCGGTGGCGGTTCGGTCCAGAGCAAGGGCGGTGGTGGCGGCTACCTTCCCGGCAAGGGCGGCAGCTCCAGCCCCCGTACGACCCCGTTCGGCGGCCAGGTTCCCGGGAAGAACGGCACTCCGGGCATTCCGACCGGGACGGTCTTCGGTGCCCGTGAGGCGGGGCCGGGTGGCGGTCGCGCAGGTGGCCCCAACGGCACGGGTAACGGCATGGGAATGCACCCGGGTATGGGCGGTGGCGGCGCTGTCGGTTCGGGCGGAAGCTCACGTGGCCGTGGCCTGACCTCGACCAGCGGTGGCACGGTCGGCGGTCGCAAGGGGCCGGCCGCCAGTGGGGAGTTCACCCCCGGTGGGACGGGCCTGCGCAACCGTGCGGCTGCGGCAGGTGCCGCCGAGGGCGGCGCTGCCCGGTCGGGGCAGAACGGCATGATGGCCCCCGGTGCAGCGGGCCACGGGGGCCGCAATGAGCGGGACCGTCGCAAGCGGGCCGACTACCTGCACGAGGACGAAGAGACCTGGACCAGCGGTACACCGCAGAGCAACCCGGACGTGATTGAGTAGGACGGCAACGACTGCCCGGCCACTGGGCCTTCCCCAGTGGCCGGGCAGCCTTGTTCAGAGCGCGCTTCCCGGTCGGCGGAAAGATTGACGAGGAGTTGTGATGGGGCGGACGAACACGCGCATGCGTTGGCGAGCGGCTGCAGCCGCGCTTCTGGCGGCGGGAATCGTGGTCGGTCCGGTCGCAGCGCCGGCAGTTGCCGAGGACACCATTCGGCAACAACAGTGGCACCTGGAAGCGATGCATGCCCCGGAGATGTGGAAGATTTCCAAGGGGCAGGGAATCACTGTCGCGGTGATCGACAGTGGATTCAAGCTGGACCATCCGGACCTGGCGGGGCAGTTCCTGCCGGGCAAGGACTTCAGTGGGAGTCCCGGTGGTGTGGGCTCCTTCTCGGACGGCCATGGCACAGGCATGGCCAGCCTCATCGCTGGAACCGGAAAGGGAATGGAAGGGGCCGGTGCGCAAGGCCTGGCGCCGGGAGTCAAGATCCTTCCTCTGAAAATCAACACCGGCTCGGTGGGGTCGCTCGTCTCGACTGATTTCCTTGATCAGATCGGGCAGGGCATCACGTATGCGATCGAGCAAGGCGCCAAGGTCGTCAACATCTCTCAGGGGATCAGTGCCGTCACGGCGTTTCCGGCCGATGTCGCCAAGCTGAATCAAGTTATCGCGACCGCCAAGGAAAAGGGCGTTCTGGTATTTTCCAGCGTTGGAAACGAGGGCCAGAAAGGGAACCCCGTCGAGTACCCCGGAGCCCTTCCCGGAGTGGTAGGCGTGGGCGCATCGGATCAGAACGGAAATGTCACGGCAGAGTCCGAACGGGGCTCGCAAGTGGTTCTTGTGGCGCCCGGAGTCGACATGATCGCAGGTTGCACCTCATCCACTGGGTACTGCAAGAGCCATGGCACCTCGGATTCGAGCGCATTGGTATCGGCCTCGGCCGCCCTGGTGTGGTCAGCGCATCCGAGCTGGACAGCAAATCAGGTTCTGCGTGTCCTTATCAATACTGCGGGCAAACCGGCCAGCGGAGCGGACCGAACGGACACCGCAGGATATGGAGCGGTCCGGCCGCGTATCGCGTTGACGAACCCCGGTGATCCCGGGCCGGCGGACGTTTCGCCGATTCCCGTTGCGACGACTGCGCCCTCGACGGTGCCGTCGACAACTCCGTCGGCTCCCGCGTCGTCGGTGCCCAGTGCCACCGAGAGTCCGACCGATGTGGCGGTGGGTGCGCCGCCGGTGCGGCCGAAGGCTGATGCGTCGTCCGGGTCGAGTGGTGCGGTGCCGATCGTGGGTGCTGTGGTGGCCGGGCTGGTGTTGGTGGCGGGGGTGGTGTTCGTCGTGGTGCGGCGGCGGCGGAAGGCGGCGGTGTTGCCCGAGGTCCAGGTCCCGCATCAGCCGCATCAGCCGCATCAGCGGCCGGTGCCGCCGGAGGAGAATCCGTACGCGCGGTAGGTGCGGGGGCGTGCCGGGGTGGGGGGTGGGCGCGGGGGTGGGGGTGTGCGCCGGGGTCACTCGGGTGGGGGCTGGTGGGGGTGGGGGTGGGGTGGCGAGGGTGGTGGTATGGATGCGGAGGGTGCTTGGCGGGCAGGGCAGTTGAGGCGGGCGGCGGCGGCCGCGCTGATCGGTACGGCGATCGAGTTCTACGACTTCTTCATTTACGGGACGGCGGCCGCCCTGGTGTTCGGGCCGGTGTTCTTTCCCGGGTTGGGCACGGTGGGGGCGCTGTTGGCGGCGTTCTCGGTGTACGCGGTGGCGTTTCTGGCCCGGCCGGTGGGGGCGGTGGTGTTCGGGCACTTCGGGGACCGGGTGGGGCGGAAGGCGACGCTGGTGGTGTCGCTGCTGCTGATGGGGTTGGCGACGGCGGCGGTGGGGGTGCTGCCGGGGTTCGCGGCGTGGGGGTGGTGGGCGCCGGTGGTGCTGGTGGCGTTGCGGGTGTGCCAGGGCGTCGGGTTGGGCGGGGAGTGGGGCGGGGCCGCGCTGTTGATCGCGGAGAACGCTCCGGCCGGGCGGCGGGGGCGGTACGGGGGGTTCCTGCAGCTGGGGCCGACGATCGGGTTCGTGCTGGCGAACGGGGTGTTCCTGGCGCTTCAACTCGGCTTGGACGGGCGGGCGTTCCGGGAGTGGGGCTGGCGGGTGCCGTTCCTGGCCTCGTTCGTGCTGGTCGTGGTGGGGCTGTTCGTGCGGTTGCGGATCGAGGAGTCTCCGCTGTTCCGGTCGGAGGGGGGCCGGGGTGCCGGTGGGGGCCGGGAGCGGCTGCCGGTGCTGGAGGTGGTGCGCGGGCACTGGCGTCCGGTGCTGGCGGGCGGTGGGGCGATCACCGTGGGGTACGCGTTGTTCTATCTGACGACGACGTACGCGTTGGCGTACGCGACGACCGGCCTCGGGGTGGCGAGCACGGTGGTGCTGGCGATGCTGCTGGTCGGCGCGGTGGGCATGGCGGCGACGGTGTGGTTGAGCGCTTCGCGTAGTGACCGGTGGGGGCGGCGGCGGACGTTGCGGTGGGCGACGGGTCTTGCCGCGGGCTGGTCGCTGGTGCTGTTCCCGCTGCTGGAGACGGCGAGGCGGGGGCTGATGTTCGTCGCCCTGGCGGGGGCGATGGTGGTGCTGGGCTGCATGTTCGGGCCGTTGGCGGCGTTCCTGCCGGAGCTGTTCCCGACCCGGGTGCGGTACACGGGGGCCGCGTTGACGTACAACCTGGGCGGGGTGATCGGTGGCGCGACGACGCCGCTGGTGGCGACGAGGCTGACCGAGGCGTACGGGACGGCGCAGCCGGTGGGCTGGTACCTGGCGGGGTTGGGTGTGCTGGCCCTGGGGTGTCTGCGGTTGCTGCCGGAGACCACGGGTGCCGAGCTCGGGGCGGTGGACGGCGGACGCCGCCGGGCGCCCCTGTTGGGGGCGGATCCGGCGGCGTAGGAGCGCGGGGTCAGGGCGCGGGGCCAGGGCGCAGGGCCACGGAGGGCCATACGGCCAGGCGGGCCCGGGAGGTCAGGCGAGGGGGTCAGGCCGGGGGAGGTCAGCCGGCCAGGGCGGCGCGCCCGGCCAGCAGGGTGGCGGTGTGCCGGGCGACGCGCTCGCCGAGGTGTTCGGCGGTCGCGATGTCGGCCTTGTGGACGGCCTCCGGGCCGGCGTCGGACGGCGAGGAGGCGGCGGCGCCGTTGGAGAAGCCGAGGCGGTTGAGGTCGTCCTCGGAGGCGGTGGTGGCGTTCCAGCCGGGCTTGAGGCCGAGGTTGACCCAGCTCATGCCGTGCTGGGCGGCGAGGGTCTGGAAGTAGCCGAGGGTGCCGGCCTTGTCGCCGCTCTTGGAGGCGGAGTTGGTGAAGCCGGCCGCGACCTTGTCCTTCCAGGCGTCGGTGAACCAGCGCTTGCTGGTGGCCTCGGCGAAGGTGTGGAAGGCGCCGGAGGCGGTGCCCATGTAGGTGGGGGAGCCGAAGATGATCGCGTCGGCGGCGTCCAGCTGGGCCCACTGCTCGTCGGTGATGGTGTCGACGGCGATGGGGACGACCTCGGCGCCGGCGGCGGCCGCGCCGCGGGCGACGGCTTCGGCGATCACGGCGGTGTGGCCGTAGCCGGAGTGGTAGGCGAGGGCGACGGTCGGACGGATGGCGGTCATGTGGGCGCTCCAGGGGACGGGCGTGGGTGTGGGCCGGGCGGCTGCTGGCGGTGCCGGCCGTGGCAACCGTGGCAACCGTGAAGGCACGGGGACACGAGGGCACGGAGGCACGAAGGCGTGGGGACGGACCGGGGGCAGGACGCACGGTGGCGGCCCCGGTCCGGCTCGGTCTCCAATATAGACCAGGTCTCTATTGGTTACCAGGGGCGGATTGGAGACCGTGCGGCTACCCTGGGCGCATGACGACGGAGGAAGCGATGCGGGCCGGGGCCGGACAGTGCGAGGCGCTCGGCGCGCAGGAGGGCCGGGATCATCCGGAGTTCGACGTCTTCGCCCAGGTCTGCCCCAGCCGCGGGATGTTCGCCGAGCTGGCCGACAAGTGGTCGCTGCTGATCCTGATGAGCCTCTCCACCTGCGGGCCGCAGCGCTTCTCCGAACTGCAGCGCGCGGTCGGCGGGGTCAGCCGCAAGATGCTCACCCAGTCGCTGCGCAACCTGGAGCGCGGCGGCCTGGTGCTCCGGACGGTCCACCCGGAGACGCCGCCGCGCGTGGTGTACGACCTGCTGCCGCTCGGCCGCGAGCTGGCCGAACTGGTCGCACCGCTCGGCCGGTGGACGGAGCGCCGGGCCGCGCAGATGATGGCGGCCCGCGAGGAGTTCGACGCGGCGCACGCCGAGCGGTGACCGGAGGCGGCGGAAGCTCCCGGGCGCGGAACCGCTCCCGCGCGCGCCCCGGAGCCGCCCCCGCGGCCGCTCCCGGAACCGTCCCCGCGTGCGCCCCGGAGCCGCCCCTGCGGTCGCCCCGGAGCCGATTTCCCTTCCGGGCCGACGGCCGTGTAATGTCTTCCTTGTTCGACCGGCCCGGTGAAAACCCGGCAAGCCCCTATAGCTCAGTCGGTAGAGCGTCTCCATGGTAAGGAGAAGGTCTGCGGTTCGATTCCGCATGGGGGCTCAACTGGAAGACCCCCGCCTCAGGGCGGGGGTCTTCCGTGTTTTCCGCAGGCGACCGACGCGAGGCGGGCTGGCGGGTCGGGTACGGAATGCGCTGTGATGGTGCGTCATCGGCCGCCCGCCCATGGGGTGCGGGCGCGAGCCGGACCCTGACCGGAGGGCGTCATGGGCGTTCGACTCGTGGTGGTGGACGATCACCGGCTGCTCGCCGAGGCGCTGGCCACCGCGCTCCAGCTGCGCGGCCACCGGGTGCTGGCGGTCGGCTCCCCGGCCGGTGTCGCCGCCGACCTGGTGGCCGGGCGCCGGCCCGAGGTGTGCCTGCTGGGGGTGGCCGCACCGGGGGAGTCGGGGGCCTTCGACGGGGTGCGCCGGATCCGCCGTGAGCGTCCCGAGGTGGCCGTGATCGTGCTCGGCCCGGTGGGTGAACTGCGCGGTGTGGCAGGGGCGTTCGCGGCCGGCGCGGCGGGCTACGTGCCCAGCGACGAGCGGATCGAGGTGGTCGAGCGGGCGATCGGCCGGGCCCGGGCCGGGGAGGCCGCGGTCGCGGTGGACATCCTGCGCGGCGCCTTCGACCAACTGCTGCGCCCGGCGGCCGAACCGGATGACGAGGCGGTCCGGCTGCTGCGGCTGCTGACCCGCCGTGAGGTGCAGGTGCTGGCCCGGATCGCGGACGGCGAGGACACCGCGGCGATCGCCGCCGGGATGCGGATCGCCGCCAGCACCGCCCGGACGCACGTCCAGCGGGTGCTGATGAAGCTCGGCGCGCGGACCCGGCTGGAGGCGGCGGCGGTGGCCGCGCGCACCGGCCTGCTGGAACGGATGGCCGCCGGCTGAGGAGTTGGTGAAAAGCGCGCGGTGCCCGTCCGTGTGGTCCGGAGCACTCCGGCGGATTGGGAGAATGGCCCCAGTCGTACGCATTCCGTCGATGGCCCCCGCCGAGCGGGCGGACCATCGCCCGCTGGAGGTCTCAATATGAGTAAGTACCTGGTCACGGGTGGCGCCGGCTACGTCGGCAGTGTGGTGGCCGCCCACCTGCTGGAGGCGGGGCACCAGGTGACCGTCCTGGACGACCTCTCGACCGGCTTCCGCGAGGGCGTCCCGGCCGGTGCCGAGTTCGTCGAGGGCCGGATCCAGGACGCCGGCGAGGTGCTGGACGGCTCCTTCGACGGCGTGCTGCACTTCGCCGCCTCCTCGCAGGTCGGCGAGTCGGTCGTGGACCCGGAGAAGTACTGGCGCAACAACGTGGCCGGTTCGCTGGAGCTGATCAGCGCGATGCGTGCCGCGGGTGTGCGCAAGCTGGTGTTCTCCTCCACCGCCGCGACCTACGGCGAGCCGGAGTCGGTGCCGATCGCGGAGACCGCCCGTACCGCGCCGACCAACACCTACGGCGCCACCAAGCTGGCCGTGGACCACCTGATCACCAGTGAGGCGGTCGCGCACGGCCTGGCCGCCGTCTCGCTGCGCTACTTCAACGTGGCGGGCGCGTACGGCGCTTACGGCGAGCGGCACGACCCCGAGTCGCACCTGATCCCGCTGGTGTTCCAGGCCGCGCTCGGGCAGCGCCCGCACATCGCGGTGTACGGCGACGACTACCCGACGCCGGACGGCACCTGCATCCGTGACTACATCCACGTCGCGGACCTGGCGGACGCGCACCTGCTGGCGCTGACCGCCGCCGAGCCGGGCGAGCACCTGATCTGCAACCTGGGCAACGGCAGCGGCTTCTCGGTGCGCGAGGTGATCGAGTCGGTCAAGCGCGTCACCGGCCGCGAGATCCCGGTGCGGGTCGAGGGCCGGCGGGCCGGTGACCCGGCGGTGCTGGTGGCCTCGGCGGCCCGCGCCCACGAGGCGCTGGGCTGGACCCCGCGCCGCCCGAACCTGGACGACATCGTCGCCGACGCCTGGAAGTTCACCCTGGAGAAGAACGGCCGCTAGATCCGGCCGGGACACTGCCGTCGGCCGCCGCGGGCGCCGCACCCGGACCGTACGGGGGTGGCGCGTGCGGCGGCCGGATGCCGGTCGAATGATCAAGTCCGGCCTCCCACGCACCTTCTGACGAAACTTCACCAAATCGCCACGAGGGCGTTTCCCCACCCCGTACGCTGAGTGCGGTACCGGTGGGGGCCGGCGCCCTTTCGATCTCACCGGCCGCCGGTGGGTGGGCGGAGCGGCGGGTCCGGAACGCGGACGCCGGGCCGGTCCCCCTCCCGGGCTCGGGCGGTCTGAGCAGGGGGAGGGACGATGGGGCGGATTCGCGTCCTGGTGGTCGACGACCACCGGATCTTCGCCGAAGCACTGGCCGCGGCGCTCGCCGCCGAGCCCGACGTGGAGGTGGGCGCGGCCGGCAGTGCGGCGGCCGCCGAGCGGGCGCTGGAGCGCGCCGCCACCGAGGGCCGGGCCTACGACGTGGCCCTGATCGACGCCGACCTGGGGACGGTGGTGGCGGGGGCGGGCGGTGCGGTCGGCCCGCCCGCGGTTGCCCCGCCGGTGGTGCGCAGACGGCCGGGGGCGGATCCCGCCGAGGAGGCCCGGCGCCGGGCGGCCCCGCCCGTACCGTCGCCGCGCCGGCCGGCCTTACCGCCCGGGGTGCCGTCCCCGTCGTCCCCGCTGTCGTCGGGTGTGCCGGTCGGGACGACGGGCGGTCCACCGGGCGGTGTCCGCCCGGGGGTGGATCCGCTCAGGGCGGACCAGCTCAGACCCGGGGCCCCGCCACCCGACGGCATCTCCCTGCTCGCCCGGCTCCGCCGGGCGCATCCCGGGCTGCGTGCCGTCGTGCTGGCCACCGCCGACGACCCGCACCGGGCGGCCCGCGCGCTGCACGCGGGGGCCACCGGCTGGGTGGCGAAGGAGAGTTCGCTGGCCCGGCTGCTCGCCGTGGTCCGGGGCGTGCTGCGGGACGAGACCCATCTGCCGCCCGCGCTGCTCACCGGGGTGATCCGCGAGCTGACCACCGCCCGGCGGGACCGCACCGAGAGCGAGCGGCTGGTGGACACGCTCACCCCGAGGGAGCGGCAGATCCTGCGCTGTATGGTCGCGGGCCTGGGGCGGCAGGCCGTCGCGGAGCGGCTCTACCTGTCGCCGCACACCGTCCGGACGCACATGCAGAACGTGCTGGGAAAGCTCGGGGTGCATTCCACGCTGGCCGCCGTGGCGGTGGCCCGTCGGGCCGGGGTGAGCCCCGCGGAGCCGGCCGCGCCCCCGTCGGCGCCGGTGGCGACCACCGTCGAGCGGCCGTGAGGTCCGGTGGTGCGGGGCCGGCGGTGTGAGGTCCGGCGATGTGAGGTCCGGCGGTGCGGGTCCGGGTAGTCGTGGGACCCGGGGCGTGAGGCCTGGCGGGCGGTGAGCTCCGACCGGTCGCGGTTCAGCCCGGGATGTTGTCGAAGGGGGCGACCAGCTGCCGCAGCAGGGCGGCGAGTTCGGTCTGCTGACCGGAGGTGAGCTGGGCGAGCAGTTCGCGTTCGTGCGCGAGCAGTCCGGCGAGGGCCTGGTCGGCGCGGTCGCGGCCGTCGTCGGTGAGCCGGACCAGTACGCCGCGCCGGTCGTCCGGGTCGGGCAGCCGCTTGACCAGGCCCTTGCCGGTGAGCCGGTCGATCCGGTTGGTCATGGTGCCGGAGGTGACCAGGGTCTGGGTGAGCAGCTGGCCGGGGGAGAGCTGGTACGGGGAGCCGGCCCGCCGCAGGGCGGTCAGGACGTCGAACTCCCACGGCTCCAGGCCGTGCTCGGCGAAGGCGGTGCGGCGGGCGCGGTCCAGGTGCCGGGCGAGCCGGCTGACCCGGCTGAGCACCTCGAGTGGTTCCACGTCGAGGTCGGGGCGCTCCCGGCGCCACGCTGCGACCAGCCTGTCGACCTCGTCCTCCATGACGATCAGTGTATCGGTGGATGTGTCGATGTGAAGTCTCTTGACATCGAGAAATGTGCCAATGAGGCTACATCGAGATATCTTGATGTCGAGATACTTGTGAGGTGCGCCATGACCACCCCCGTCTGGGACCCCGCGCAGTACCTGCGCTTCGCCGACGAACGCACCCGGCCGCTGCGCGACCTGCTCGCCCGCGTCCCCGCCCTTCCGCACCCCGGCGAGGAGAGGATCCTCGACATCGGCTGCGGCCCCGGCAACTCCACCGCCGTCCTGCGCGAACGCTGGCCGCACGCCCGCCTCACCGGCATCGACGACTCCGCCCCGATGCTGGCCACCGCCCGTACCGAGGGCGAACCGACCGCGGACTACCTGCTCGCCGACGCCCGGGACCACGACCCGGCCCCGGCCCGTCCGGACCTGATCGTCTCCAACGCGGCCCTGCAGTGGGTCGAAGGGCATCTCGGGCTCGTGCCGCGCTGGGCCGCCGCCCTGCGCTCCGGCGGAGCCGTCGCCTTCCAGGTGCCCGGCAACTTCGACGCCCCCAGCCACACCCTGCTCGCCGACCTGCGGCGCAGCGCCCGCTGGCGCGCCCTGACCGGTGAGGACGCGGTCCGCCCCGGCGTCCACCCGCCCGAGCGCTACCTCGACGCGCTGGCCGCCGCCGGCTGCCGGCCGGACGTCTGGGAGACCACCTACCTGACCCTCCTCCCGGGTCCGGACCCCGTCCTGGAGTGGGTCAAGGGCACCGCGCTGCGCCCGGTGCTGAGCCGGCTCGCCGACCCGGCGGACCGGGCCGCCTTCCTCGCCGAGTACGGGCGGCTGCTGCGCGAGGCCTACCCGGCCGGGCCGTCCGGGACGGTCTTCCCGTTCCGGCGGATCTTCGCGGTCGGGGTCAAGGAGTAGTCGGTCGCCGGTGGAGGCCCGTCGGTGCAGGCCCGTTGGTGGAGGCCCGGCGGTGGAGGCCCGTTGGTGCAGGCCCGCCGGCGGGGGCCGGCGGAGCAGGCCGGGCCGAGGGGGCCGGGCGGGGACAGCCGCGCGGCGAGTGCGAGTGCGAGTGCGGGGCTGCGGGCTGCGAGTGCGGGGGCGGGGGCGGGGGCGGGGCCGCGGGCCCTCAGCCCCTGCGGTCGCCGACCAGCCTGGGGTGCCGCTCCAGGCCCTCCAGCCCGTGCCAGGCGAGGTTCACCAGGTGTGCCGCCACCGTGGCCTTGTCCGGCTTGCGGACCTCCAGCCACCACTGCCCGGTCAGCGCGACCATCCCGACCAGCATCTGCGAGTACATCGGGGCCAGCCGGGCGTCGAAGCCGCGCGACTTGAACTCCAGGCCCAGGATGTCCTCCACCTGCGTCGCGATGTCGCTGATCAGCGAGGCGAAGGTGCCGGTCGACTGGGCCACCGGCGAGTCCCGGACCAGGATCCGGAAGCCGTCCGTCGAGGTGTCGATGTAGTCCATCAGCGCGAAGGCGGCCTGCTCCAGCAGTTCGCGCGAGTGCCCGCCGGTCAGCGCCCCCGTCACCATGTCCAGCAGCAGCTGCATCTCGCGGTCCACCACCACCGCGTAGAGCCCCTCCTTGCCGCCGAAGTGCTCGTACACCACGGGCTTCGACACCCCGGCGCGCTCGGCGATCTCCTCCACCGAGGTGCCGTCGTAGCCGCGCTCCGCGAAGACCGTCCGGCCGATCTCCAGCAGCTGCTCGCGGCGCTGCTTGCCGGTCATCCGGACCCGGCCGCCCCGGCGGCGCGGGGCCGGGGCCGGGGCGACCGGGCCGCCGGGGCTCCGGTCCGCGGCTCCGTCGGCGGCGCCGCCCGTCGGGGCGGCGGACCGGGCCCGGGCCGGTGCCGTAGCGGGGGCCGCGTCCGTCCGCGTGCTGTGGTGACCGCCTGTGCTGTCTGCGCTGCTCCCGTTCACCCCTACATCATGCTGGAAGCGACGCCTCATGCGGCGCGGCGGGCGGCGATCCGTGCGGCGTCCGGCCAGCGGACGTCCCGGGCCCAGCCGGCCAGCTCGAACCAGCGGATCACCCGGGCCGAGGAGTCGATCTGCCCGCGCAGCACCCCGTGCCGGGCCGAGGTCGGGTCGGCGTGGTGCAGGTTGTGCCAGGACTCGCCGCAGGAGAGCACCGCGAGCCACCAGACGTTGCCGGAGCGGTCCCGGGAGCGGAAGGGGCGCCGGCCGACGGCGTGGCAGATCGAGTTGATCGACCAGGTGACGTGGTGCAGCAGGCCCACCCGGACCAGGGAGCCCCAGAAGAAGGCGGACAGCGCGCCCGTCCAGGACAGCGTCACCAGGCCGCCGACCAGCGGGGGCAGCAGCAGCGAGATCAGGGTCCAGAGCCAGAACAGCCGGGAGATCCGCCTTATGGCCGGGTCGCGGACGAGGTCCGGGGCGTACTTGAGCTGTGGCGTCTGCTCCTCGTCGAACATCCAGCCCATGTGCGCCCACCACAGGCCCTTCATCAGGGCCGGGATGCTCTCCCCGTAGCGCCAGGGCGAGTGCGGGTCGCCGTCCTTGTCGCTGAACCGGTGGTGCTTGCGGTGGTCGGCGACCCAGCGCACCAGCGGGCCCTCGACCGCGAGGCTCCCGGCGACGGCCAGGGCGAGGCGCAGCGGGCGGTTGGCCTTGAAGGCGCTGTGGGTGAAGTAGCGGTGGTAGCCGACGGTGATGCCGTGGCAGGTGAGGAAGTACATGGAGACGGCGATCGCGATGTCCGTCCACCCCAGTCCCCAGCCCCAGGCCACCGGCACGGCGGCCAGCAGGGCGGCGAACGGGACGAGGATGAACAGCCCGAGCGCGATCCGCTCGGCGGGCCCCTGCTTCTCGCCGCCGCGGGTGGCGGAGAGCCGGGTGGCCGCGGCGCCGGCGGTGCCGGCCTCGGGTCCGGCGTCGGGTCCGGCGTCGGTGTCGCTGTCGGGCTCGGCATCGGTGTCGGGATCGGGTGTCGGAGTGCGGGTCGCGGTGGACTCCGCGCGCGCCTCGCCTGCCTGGATGGTCATGGGCGTCCCTTGTGCGGCGTCCCGGTACGGGAGAGAAGCGAATCCTACGTCGGCGTAACCTACGGCATCGTAGGTTGCGCTCCGCGTCCAGGGGAACACTCGGCCGCGCGGCGCTTGAGTGAATTCACCCGACTGGATGGATGAACCCGGAACCCGGGGAGTTCGGTCGGCCGCGGCGGTCCGGAGCCGGTCCGGAGGCGGGACGGAAACGGCCCGGAAACGGTCCGGGGAGAGCCCGGGAGGCGGGCCTGGCAACGGATCGGGGCCTTGCGGATCGGTGCAAGTCGATACCCAGGGCAGGGTCGTCTCGGGTAGGGTCTGACACGACTGTCCGCCGTGGTGTAATGGCAGCACAGGGCCCTTTGGAGGCCTTTGTCTGGGTTCGAATCCTAGCGGCGGAGCCTCTGCACGCCTCTGATTCGGGCGTCTTCACATCGCGCCGGTATTGTCGGTGCTGCTCGGCGGACTGTGTGCATGGCGACCGGCCTGGGTCCGGTCCGGGCCTGCTCTGCCCTCTCCGTGAACCTACCGAGGAGCCTCCCCGCATGGGTGCCAATTCGCTTGCCGCCGTTGTCGTGCTCGCCGCCGGTGGCGGGACCCGGATGAAGTCGAACAAGCTGCCCAAGGTGCTGCACGAGGTGTGCGGACGGTCGTTGGTGGGTCACGCCGTGGCGGCGGCCGGGGAACTGACGCCGGCCCAGCTCGTCGTGGTCGTCGGGCACCAGCGCGAGCAGGTGCGGGAGCACCTGACGGCGCACTACCCGGCCGTGCGGACCGCCGTGCAGGAGGAGCAGAACGGCACCGGGCACGCGGTGCGCACCGCGCTGGAGGCGCTGGCCGCCGACGGCATCGTGCCGGACGGCACCGTGATCATCACCGCCGGTGACTCGCCGCTGCTGACCGGGGCGACCCTGCGCCGGCTCGCGGACGCGCACACGGCCCAGCAGAACGGCGTCACCGTGCTGACCGCCGTCGTCCCGCAGCCCTTCGGCTACGGCCGGATCCTGCGCGACGAGGACGGCACCGTCGCCTCGATCGTCGAGGAGCGGGACGCCACCGACGTCCAGCGCGCGATCGCCGAGATCAACTCGGGCGTCTTCGCCTTCGACGCCAAGCTGCTCGTCGAGGCGCTGGGCGAGCTCACCACGGACAACTCGCAGGGCGAGGAGTACCTGACCGACACCCTGGAGATCCTGCGCACCGCCGGCCACCGGGTCGGCGCGGTGGTCGCCGAGGACCACCGGGACATCCTGGGCATCAACGACCGGGTCCAGCTGGCGCAGGCCCGCCGGCTGCTGAACGACCGCCTGCTGGAGCAGGCGATGCGCGCGGGCGTCACCGTGGTGGACCCGGCGACCACCTGGCTCGACGTGCAGGTGACGTTCGAGCCGGACGCCGTGGTGCTGCCCAACACCCAGCTCCAGGGCGCCACCCACCTGGCCGAGGGCTGCGAGGTGGGCCCGAACACGACCCTGAAGGACACCCTGGTCGGCGCCGGCGCCCGTGTGAGCAACACCACGGCCGACCGCGCCGAGGTGGGCGAGCAGGCCAGTGTGGGCCCGTACGCCTACCTGCGCCCGGGCGCGAAGCTGGCCCGCAAGGCGAAGGTCGGCACCTACGTCGAGATCAAGAACTCCGAGCTGGGCGAGGGCGCCAAGGTGCCGCACCTGTCCTACATCGGTGACACCACGATCGGCGAGGGCAGCAACGTCGGCGCGGCCTCGGTCACGGTGAACTACGACGGGGTGAACAAGCACCGCACGGTCATCGGCGCGCACTGCCGCACCGGTTCGGACAACATGTTCATCGCCCCGGTCACCATCGGTGACGGCGCCTACACCGGCGCCGGCTCGGTGATCACCACCGACGTCCCGCCGGGTGCGCTGGGCGTGAACCGGGCGCAGCAGCGCAACATCGAGGGCTGGGTCGAGCGCAAGCGCCCCGGGACCGTGTCGGCGCAGGCCGCGAAGGCCGCCACGGACGGGCCCGCGGAGGCCTGACGCGTCGGGCGGGAGGCCGAGGGGCGGTCCCGAGGCGGACGGTTTCTGCGCGGGCGCGTAACCTTGGGGACATACGTGCGCCACTGGGCTTACCGCCCGTGTCCAGGCGTACCGACATTCCCCCGACCCCGTACCGCGCGTGGGCCTCGCCTGCCCGCACAGGGTCGAGGGTTCAGCGTCCGCAACGCGAGGAGACGGTGCAGTGAGCGGGATCACGACGTCGGGTGAGAAGAAACTGAAGCTCTTCTCCGGCCGTGCCCACCCGGAGCTGGCGAGGGAGGTGGCCGAGTCGCTCGGGACCGAGCTGGTCCCCACCAAGGCCTTCGACTTCGCCAACGGCGAGATCTACGTCCGCTTCCTGGAGTCGGCGCGCGGCGCGGACTGCTTCGTGATGCAGAGCCACGCGGCTCCCATCAACCAGTGGATCATGGAACAGCTGATCATGATCGATGCTCTGAAGCGGGCCTCCGCCAAGAGCATCACCGCGATCCTGCCGTTCTACGGGTACGCCCGCCAGGACAAGAAGCACCTCGGCCGCGAGCCCATCTCGGCCCGCCTGGTCGCCGACCTGCTGCGCCAGGCCGGCGCCGACCGGCTGATGGCCGTGGACCTGCACACCGCGCAGATCCAGGGCTTCTTCGACGGCCCGGTGGACCACCTGTTCGCGCTGCCGCTGCTGGTCGACTACATCGGCGGGAAGGTGGACCGCTCCAAGCTGACCGTCGTCTCCCCGGACGCCGGCCGGGTCAAGGTCGCCGACCAGTGGTGCGACCGCCTGGACGCCCCGCTGGCGATCATCCACAAGCGCCGCGACATCACCCAGGCCAACACCATCCTGTCGGCCGACGTCGTCGGTGACGTCAAGGGCCGGGTCTGCGTCCTGGTCGACGACATGATCGACACCGCCGGCACGATCTGCGCCGCCGCCGACGCGCTGTTCGACAACGGCGCCGCGGACGTCCTGGTCGCGGCCACCCACGGGGTGCTCTCCGGCCCGGCCGCGGACCGGCTGAAGAACTCGCGGGTCAGCGAGTTCGTCTTCACCAACACGCTGCCCACCCCGGAGCAGCTCCAGCTGGACAAGATCACCACGCTGTCCATCGCCCCGTCGATCGCGGCCGCGATCCGCGAGGTGTTCGAGGAGGGCTCGGTCACGAGCCTCTTCGAGGGCGTGCACTGACGAAGCCCGCGCAGGCGGCCCCGGTCCCCAGTGGGCCGGGGCCGCCGCCGATTTCGCGGGAGGGCACCGGTGCGGTTAGACTCGTGAAACTGCTCGGCGAGGGATGCCGTGCGCCTGCTTGCCGGGTGCGCGCTCCGTGATCGACGCGCTGCCGGTGTCGGATTCCCGTCCGCCGGCAGAGGCCGTTACCGCCGAGTGACCCCCGAACGTTCTGAGGGTGTGGTCCCGGCGGTTTTTCGCGTTGCCTGCACCCCCGCGCCAGTTCCCACGAGGAGTGCAGTCGTGTCCGAGATCCGCATCGCCGCTGAGACCCGTTCCGAGTTCGGCAAGGGTGCCGCCCGTCGCGCCCGCCGCGCCGGCTTCGTTCCCGGTGTCGTCTACGGCCACGGCCTCGCCCCGGTTCACCTGAACCTGCCCGGCCACGACCTGATGATGGCCCTGAAGACCCCGAACGCCCTGCTCGTCGTCCCGATCGAGGGCAAGGACGAGTACGTGCTGCCCAAGGCCGTCCAGCGTGAGGCCATCAAGCGCACCATCGAGCACGTCGACCTGCTGCTGGTCAAGCGCGGCGAGAAGGTCACCGTCGAGATCCCGGTCCACACCGAGGGCGAGCTGGCCCCCGGCGGCAACCTGCTCGAGCACGTCCTGAACGCCCTGCCGATCGAGGCCGAGGCCACCCACCTGCCCGAGTCGGTCACCGTCTCGGTCGAGGGCCTGGAGGCCGGTGCCTCGATCACCGCCGGCGACATCGAGCTGCCGAAGGGCGCCTCGCTGGCCGTCGAGGCCGACACCGTCGTGCTGCAGGTCATCGGCGCCCAGGCCTCGCAGGCCGACGCGGACGCCGAGGCCGCCGAGGCCGAGGGTGCCCAGGCCTGAGCCTCGCCCCTGGCCGGCTGACGAAGCCGTAGCTGTGACCGCTGCCCCGGCCGCTCCCGACGGAGCGGCCGGGGCAGCGGTGTGTCCGGGATGATGACGTCGAGCGTGCAGGCGAGGAGTGAGGGCGTGATGGCGGACGAGTACGAGGGCCCCTGGCTGGTGGTCGGACTGGGCAACCCGGGCGAGCAGTACGCCCGGAACCGGCACAACATCGGGTTCATGGTGGTGGACCTGCTGGCCCAGCGGATGGGCGCCAAGTTCAAGGCGCACAAGAGCCGGGCGCAGGTGGCCGAGGGGCGGCTGGCCGGCAAGCGGGTGGTGCTGGCCAAGCCGATGTCCTTCATGAACCTGTCCGGCGGGCCGGTGACGGCGCTGCGGGACTTCTACAAGGCGCCGGCCGCCGCGCTGGTCGCGGTCCACGACGAGCTGGACATCGACTACGCGGCGCTGCGGCTGAAGCTGGGCGGCGGGGACAACGGCCACAACGGGCTGAAGTCGATCACCAAGTCGCTGGGCCCGGACTACCACCGGGTGCGCTGCGGGATCGGCCGCCCGCCGGGCCGGATGGAGGTCGCGGACTTCGTGCTGAAGGACTTCTCCTCGACCGAGCGCAAGGAGCTGGAGTGGTTCGTGGACCGCTCGGCGGACGCGGTGGAGGCGCTGCTCTCCGAGGGGCTGGAGCGGGCGCAGGGCACGTACAACTCCTGAACACCCGTCAAGCCGACGGGGCGTCGGGAACGCAACGGTCGTACAACGCTTGCCGGGGCAGGCCTGAATCCGTGTGAGAAGCCCGTACGGGATCGGATAGCGTCGGACCGGTACGCGAACGAGTCCTGGGGAGTTCTCGATGCGGGGATTGGGTCCGGTCCGCCGACTGCGGCGGGGCCGGGTGGTCCGGCTGAAACGGCTCGGACGTCGGATCGGCACGGCCGGAGCGCTGGGGGCGGCCGGAGTGCTGCTGTCGGGCGGTGCGGTGGCGCACGCGGACCCGGTGGCCGAGCCGGACCCGGCGGCCACGCCGGAGCCCGCGGCGGCGCAGTTCGCGCCGGTGCTCGGCGAGTCGATGGGTGCCGACGCGGGCCTGCTGGCGGTCGGCGGCGGCCTGGTCGTGGCGGCCGGCGGCGCGGCGCTGTGGGTCAAGCGCAAGCGCGCGGGCGAGCCGGGCGCGTAGGAACGAGTCACAGGGGCCGGTGTCCACGGAAGTGGGCGCCGGCCCTTTGCCGTCCCCCGCTGTCATCCGTTTCCGGGCCGCGGTGCGTCCTGGGGGGTATGAAGCGCGAATCGATACGCGAGGGCGGGGCCGGGGGCGACCCCTTCGACGAGTTCGTGTCGGCGCGGTACCAGGTGCTGCTGCGCGCCGCCTTCCTGATCACGGGGGACGTGCACGACGCCCGGGACCTGCTGCACGACGCGCTGGCCCGGGTGTACGCCAAGCGGGCGGCGATCCGGGACCCGGGGGCGACCGAGGGGTACGTCCGCCGGACGATGGTCCGCACCCATGTGTCGCGGTGGCGGCGGATCCGGCGGGAGGTGCTGACCCCGCTGCCGCCGGACACCCCGGTGGCCGGGTCGGACCCGGGGGACGAGCGGCTGGAGGCGGCGCTGCGGGCGCTGCCGACGCGTCAGCGGGCGGCGGTGGTGCTGCGCTACTACGCGGACCTGCCGGTGGCCCGGGTGGCCGAGGAGCTCGGCTGCTCGCAGACGACGGCCAAGACGCATCTGGCGCGCGCGATGAGGACGCTCCGGCAGGAGCTGGTTGCGGTGGAGGAGATGGTCGGTCATGGCGGCTGAGGACAGGTCGGCTGAGGACAGGTCGGCTGAGGACGGGTCGGCCGGGCGCGGTCGGGGCGGGGACGGGTCGGCCGGGCGCGGGTCGGCCGGGCGGGCCGGGGACCGGTTCGAGGAGGAGCTGGTCGTCCGGCTCGGGACGCGGGCCCGGGCGGTGGGCGGCAGCCCGCCGCTGGCCGAGCTGCGCCGGGCCGGCCGGCGCCGGGCGCGGTCGCGGCTGGTGCTGCGGTCGGTGGCGGGGGCGGCGGTGTTCGCGCTGGGGGTGGGCGCGTTGGCCCAGTGGGGCGGGAACGGGACCGGGGCCGTACGGGGGTCGGCCCAGGTCGTCGGCGGGGGGTCGTTGTCCCCCTCCCCGGGGACGGGGAGCCGGCCGCCCGTCCCGCACGTGTCGCCGGGGCGCTCGTCCTCGTCGGCGGCGGACACGGCGGGGCCGCTGCTGGTCTGCCCGTCGGGACCGGCCTCGCTGCGGCTGCCCACCTGGGAGGAGGCGGTCGCCTCGGCCACGACCTCCTCGCTGCCGCCGTCGGGTCCGCCGCCCGGACTGCCGACGACGCCGCCGGCCGTGCCGTCCACGGGGGCGAGCACGAGCGGCGGGCCGGACGACCCCGACCCGGTCCGGGTGGCGGCCGACATCAGGAGGCTGGGTGCCGAGAAGTACCCGGACCACTACTTCGGCGTCTGCGACGACCTGATGACCCACCAGGTGTACGTGATGCGGGCGCCCGGCTCCGACCTCGACCCGGTCCTGCTGGACACCGTGCGCCACCCCGGGGTGAGGATCGGCTTCGTGGACGTGCCGGGGTCGCGGAAGCACTACCAGGCGCTGGTGCGGCGGATCACGGTCGAGGACGGCGGCTACTGGGCGGCGCGGGGGGTGACGATCCCGGAGGTGAGGATCTCCGAGGACGGTGCCGGGGTGGTCGTGTACACCGAGCAGGCCGCGGCCGTGAAGGCCGACGTCCTGGCCCGCTACGGCTCGGAGGTGATCGAGGTGCGGCCGACCGGCCGGCCCGGCTGACGGGCGGGCCCGGGACGGCGCAGGGCCCCGCGGCGGTCGCCGCGGGGCCCTGCGGGTGTTCGCGGGCCGGTCAGCCGGTGTTGCGCAGGCCGGCCGCGATGCCGTTGACGGTGAGCAGCAGCGCGCGGGCGCGCAGCGGGTCGTCGTGGCGCCCGGCCGAGACCTCCTCGCGCTGGCGGCGCAGCAGCGCCACCTGGAGGTAGGAGATCGGGTCGAGGTAGGCGTCGCGGACGGCGAAGGTCTGCTTCAGCACCGGGTTGTGCTCCAGCAGTTCGCTCTCGCCGGTGAGCCGGAGCACCTCGCGCAGGGTGAGGGCGTGCTCCTCCTCGATCTGGGTGAAGACGTGCCGCAGCTCGCCGGGCACCAGCTGCTCGACGTAGTGCCGGGCGATCCGCAGGTCGGTCTTGGCCAGCGTCATCGCGACGTTGGACAGGAAGTTGCGGAAGAAGTGCCACTCGCCGTGCATCTCGTCCAGCACGTCGCCCAGGCCGGCCGCGCGGGCGGCGGCCAGGCCGGAGCCGACGCCGTACCAGCCGGGGACGATCTGGCGGGACTGGGTCCAGCCGAAGACCCACGGGATGGCCCGCAGGCCGTCCAGGCCCGCGCCGGAGTCGGGGCGGCGGGACGGGCGGGAGCCCAGGTGCAGCGAGGCGAGCTGGTCGACCGGGGTGGCGGCGAAGAAGTACTTCGGCAGGTCCTCCTGCTCGACCAGGCCGCGGTAGGCGGTGTGGGCGGCCTCGGAGACCCGGTCCATCGCGGCGTCCCAGCGGGCCAGCTCCTCGGGGGCCTGGCGCGGGGCGGTGTGCAGCGCGGAGGCGGCCAGGGTGGCGGAGACGGTCAGCTCCAGGTTCTCCCGGGCAAGGGAGGGGAGCAGGTACTTGTCGGAGATGACCTCGCCCTGCTCGGTGACCTTGATCTCGCCCTCCAGGGTGCCCCACGGCTGGGCCAGGATGGCCTCGTGCGAGGGGCCGCCGCCGCGGCCGACGGTGCCGCCGCGGCCGTGGAAGAGGCGCAGCCGGATGCCGTAGCGGTGGGCGACGTCGCGCAGCCGGCGCTGGGCGCGGTGGATCTCCCACTGGGAGGTGGTGATGCCGCCGAACTTGGAGGAGTCGGAGTAGCCGAGCATGACCTCCTGGACGTCGCCGCGCAGCGAGACGAGCAGCCGGTAGGAGGGGTCGGAGAGCATCTCGTCGAGGATGCGGTCGGCCTGCTGGAGCTCGTCGGTGGTCTCCAGGAGCGGCACGATGCCGATCTTGGCGATGCCGGCGTGCAGGTCGATCAGGCCGGCCTCGCGGGCCAGGACGGTGGCGGCGAAGACGTCGTCGGCGCCCTGGCACATGGAGATGATGTAGCTCTCGACGATCTCGTCGCCGAAGCGCTCGAAGCCCTCGCGGATGGTGTTGAAGACGCCGAGGGTCTTGGTGCCCGCCTCGTCCAGCGGGGCCGGGGTGGGGGCGAGCGGGCGGCGCGAGCGCAGCTCCTTGGCGAGCAGCTTCTGCCGGTACTCGCGGGGCATGTCGGCGTAGCGCCAGGCCTCCTCGCCGAGGCGGTCGAAGAGCTGGCCGAGGGCGTGGTGGTGGGCCTCGGCGTGCTCGCGCAGGTCCATGGTGGCGAGCTGGAGGCCGAAGGCCTCGACGGTGCGGATGGCCCGGGCGAGGCGGCCGTCGGCGATGAGTTCGCCGCGGTGGGAGCGCAGCGAGTCCTGGATGAGCCGCAGGTCGGCGACGAGCTCGCGGGTGCCGAGGTAGTCGCGGCCCTCGACGTGCGGGGTGCCGCCGGCCAGGCGCTCGCGGGTGTTCTCCAGCTTGAGCCGGATGCAGGTGGCCTTGAGGCGGTAGGGCTCCTCGGCGTTCATCCGCTTGTAGCGCGGGCTGAGTTCGGGGAGCAGGTGCAGGTCGGTGTTGAGCGAGGCGAGCAGTTCGACCGAGGCGCCGGCCAGCCGCTCCGAGGTGGAGAGGGTGTTGCGCAGGTCGTCGACGGCGGCCAGGGCGTCCTTGATGCCGTACTCGTGCTGGAGGTTGAGGACGTCCCAGGTGACCTGCGGGGTGACGTTGGGGTTGCCGTCGCGGTCGCCGCCGATCCAGGTGCCGAAGGTCAGCGGGCGGACGCCGTCGGGCAGGGTGAGGCCGACCCGGGCGAGTTCCTCGTGGAGCTCCTCCAGGACCACGGGGACGGCCTCGCGGTAGAGCTCGTCCAGGTAGTAGACGGCGTTGCGGGCCTCGTCGGTGGGCTCGGGACGGGCGATGCGCAGTTCGTCGGTCTGCCAGAGCAGGTCGATGACCTCGGCGAGGCGGCGGTCGGCGGAGCGCCGCGCGGAGGTGCGCCGCGCGGCGGCCCGGTCGGGGGTGGTGTCCGGCCGGCGGGCGGGATCGTCGGCCGGGCCGGCGGCGACGAGGCCGGAGGCGAGTTCCTCGCGGTGGATGCGGTCGAGGAGTTCGCCGATCCGGCGCAGCTTGTTGAGGACGCTGCGGCGGGCGGCCTCGGTGGGGTGCGCGGTGAAGACCGGGCGGACCGCGAGGTGGGCCAGGGTGTCCTGGAGGTGCTTGGGGTCGGCCTCGGCGAGCTGGTCGGCGGTCTGCGCGAGCAGCGAGCCCTCCCGGGCGCGGCGGGTGGCGAACTCGCGGCCGCGGTGCACCTGCTCGGTGACGTTGGCCAGGTGGAAGTAGGTGGAGAACGCGCGGACCAGCTTGGCGGCGGTGTCCAGCTCGATGCCGGAGAGGAGTTCGGCGGTGGCCTCTCCGTCGGTGCGGCTGAGCAGGCGGACCTGTTCGACCAGGCCGAGCAGCTGGGGGCCCTCCTGGCGGACCAGGGTCTCGCCGAGGAGGTCGCCGAGGCGGCGGATGTCCGCGCGCAGGGCTGCGTTGTCGGCGACTGCGCCGGCTGCGACGCCGGAGGTGGGGCTGTCCGCCGGGTTGGGGACCGGAGCGGTCACGGCTGGCTCCCTGTGGTGGTGGGGTTCGGCAACGGCTCATCGTCACAGGTCCACACGCGTGTGGCGGTTGTGACGCGTGCGGACCGCGCTGTCCGACGCGACCAGCATAGGTGTCGGGGAGGGCGCTGTCCGCGAGGTGGCCGGATGGCGGACAGGCCTGCCGAAAAGCCGCTGTGGTCTGGACCACTTGACGGTTCGGGGAGGTGTACCCGGCAATCCCGGTGGGGAGGGGAGGGGGTTGCCGCTTAGTCTGTCGGCATGAGCAAGTCGCCTGGGGAGCGCGCGCCGGTCCGGTCGTTCTGGTGGTGGAAGCGGCCGCGCAGCGCCCTCCTGGACATCGGGCTGGCCGCGCTCGCCGCGCTGGAGTGCGCGCTCAGCACGATCGGCTTCCTGTCCGGCCGGGTGGAGCTCAGCACCGCGGGCATGGCCGGGGTCACGCTGCTCGGCACGCTGGCCGGCGGCTCGCTGGTGTTGCGGCGGCGCTGGCCGGCCGTCCCGGTGCTGGTCACCCTGGTCGCGATGCCCGTGATACCCGGCGTGGTGCTGCTGGTGGTGGCGCTGTACACGCTGGCGGAGACCTGGGAGTGGCCGTCGCGGCGCCGACGGGTGGTGGCGCTGTCCGGGCTGGCCTTCGCCGAGGCCGTCGCCGTGATGATGGTGTCGATGCTGACCCCCGGTGACTCCGGGGTGGAGCAGCCGCCGCTGTGGGGCCAGGTGCTGCTGTCGGTGCTGGTGGCCGTCGGACTGACCGTCCCCCCGGTGGTGACCGGCCTGTACGTGGGGGCGCGGCGGCGGCTGATCGAGTCGCTCAAGGACCGCGCGCACGGCCTGGAGGCCGAGCTGGACCTGCTGGCCGAACAGGCGCAGGAGCGCGCCCGCCGGGCCCGGCTGGAGGAGCGCACCCGGATCGCCCGGGAGATGCACGACGTGGTGGCGCACCGGGTGTCGCTGATGGTGGTGCACGCCGGGGCGCTGGAGCGGATCGCGCTCAAGGACCCGGAGAAGGCCACCCAGAGCGCCAAGCTGATGGGCGAGGTCGGCCGGCAGGCGCTGAACGAGCTGCGCGAGATCCTCGGTGTGCTGCGGATGGACGACGAACGGCAGCCGGAGCCCGACTCGCTGGCCGGACTGCCCCGGCTGGTGGACCAGTCCCGGGCGGCCGGGATGGCGGTGACGCTGACGGTCAGCGGCAGCCGGCAGGAGTTCACCGCGGAGGCCGAGCGGACCGCCTACCGGGTCGTCCAGGAGGGTCTGACCAACGCGCACAAGCACGCGGGTGGCGCACAGGTGTCCGTGCTGCTGGCGTACGCGCCGAACGGGGTGCGGGTCAGCGTGGTGAACGCCTGCCCGGGCGGGGAGCGCGCCGCCGCGCAACTGCCCAGCGGCGGCAACGGGCTGGTCGGGATGCGGGAGCGGGTGATCGCGCTGGGCGGCACCTTCTCCTCCGGGCCGGAGGCGGACGGCGGGTTCCGGGTGGAGGCGGTGCTGCCGTCCCGGCTGGCCGTCCGGGCCGAGCGGCTGGGCTGAGGGGCTGGTTCGAGCGGTGGGCCCGAGCGCGGCAGGCCCGGGGGCGCCGGGCGGCGGCACCCGGCGGGCGGTCAGTACCCGTCCGCCGTGCGCAGCCGTTCCGGGGCGGTGCCCAGGACCAGGGCGGTGACCGCCTGGTCGATGCCGTGGCCGAGGAACCACTCGCCGGTGTGGTCCAGGCTGTAGACCCGGCCCTCCTCGTCGACGGCCAGCAGCGCCTGCCCGTACGCCTCCTCGCCGAGCGGGGCGACCTGGCAGCCCAGCGCCCGGCCGAGGTCGAGCAGGGTGCGCGGCTGGTGCAGGCCGCACAGCGGGTCGATCAGGAACGGGGTGCGGGCCAGCTGGCGGCCCGGTCCGGACAGGTCGAAGGCGAGGCCGCCGAACTCGGCCCAGGCCTCCACGGCGGCCGGGAACACCGAGTGCCGCACGCCGGTCGGCGCGCCGTGCCCGACCAGGGCGTCGGCCCACTCCTCGGCCTGCCGGATCTGCCAGCGGCCGGGGTGCCAGCCGGCCGCCTTGAGCTCGGCGGCGACATCGGCGGGGAAGCGCGGGCGGGTCCGCCCGAGGGTGGCGGCGGTGCCGGTGCCGGTGCCGGTCGTGGTGGCGGCGGCGGACAGGGTGTCCGGCGGGGGCAGCGGCGGGCTGGGCGGGTTCAGGACGGGCTCCAGGGCTCGGGGACGGGGGACGGACCGGCGCTCGGCCGGTCAGCGAGCGGGTGGCCCGACGGCGACACTCTGCACGGTGAAGTGCTCCAGCATCGGGACGCAGGAGCGGCACGGCGGGGCGTGGGTGCCGTGCGCCGGATCGTCCTCCTCGCGGATCCGTACGGTCGTCATCCGGGCGCCCTTGAGCGCCTTGCGGGCCTCGTGAAGGCTCATCGGCTTGCGGGCGGCGCGCTTGGAGCGCCGGCCGTCGACCGCGGCCAGGTACTGGGAGAGCAGGACGGCCTCCGGGCAGCGGCCGGTGAACCGCTCGCGGGCCTCCAGCGGCAGGGTGTCCAGGAAGCCGGTGACCAGGTGGTGCAGGACCGGGCGGCGCGGGTCCTTGTCACCCGCCAGGGTGTGCACCTCGCCGCCCTTGAGCGACAGCGCGGCGGCGACGGCGGGCAGCAGGCTGTCGCGGTGGTGGCGCAGCACGGGCGGGTCCGCCGGTTCACCGGTGGTCATCCGTCGTCCTCCTCCTCGTCGCCCGGTGTCGACCGGAGTGTTCCGGCCGGTCCGGGGCAAGCCTGTCAAACGGCACCGACATCCGTACAACCGGGGTGCGACGGTGGCGGATACCGGGGCGGACCGGGCGGGCGGTCACCCGATGCTGGCCGAACGCGCACGGCCTCGTCACGACTTGTCCGCCGATTTACCGAAACCGCCCCCGGGGCGGTGTGACGGCCGGTACCGTTCCGGCAGCGGGCCAGGGCCGGGCCCTCGGTGCGGTCGCCGCCCGGGCGGTCGCCGACGGCGCCGACTCCGCTGCCCGCGCCGGACGTTGAGGCCGCCGGGGAGGGCCGCGCCCGCCCCGGCGCGGAGCAAGGGGGCTCGCGCGATGACGTCGACACCACAGGCCCGGACCGGGCCGGGCGGTCCCCGCCGGGGTGCTCCCCGGCCGGACGGACAGGAACCGGGCGGGCACTGGCAGACCGCCAACCAGGCGCCCGGCGGCCATGTGCCCACCCCGGGCGAGCCGCCCCGGCCGGCGCCCGAGCACCCGGTCGGGCTGGCCGTGGTCGGGGCCGGCTACTGGGGGCCCAAGCTGGTCCGCAACGCGCAGCACACCCCGGCGCTGCGGCTGCACTGGCTGTGCGACCTGGACGAGGACAAGGCCCGTACGGTGCTGGGGGAGTACAGCACCGTCGGGGCGACCGACAGCTTCCGGCGGGTGCTGGCCGACGAGCGGGTCGGGGCGGTCGCCGTGGCCACGCCCGCGGGCGCGCACTACGCGCTGGTGCGGGCGGCGCTGGAGGCCGGCAAGCACGTGCTGGTGGAGAAACCGATCACCACCTCCGCCGCCGAGGCCGAGGAACTGGTCGACCTGGCCGAGCGGCTCGGCCTGGTGCTGATGTGCGACCACACCTTCTGCTACACCCCGGTGGTGCGCCGGATCCGCGAGCTGGTGCACGGCGGCGAGATCGGCGACGTCCAGTTCTTCGACTCGGTGCGGATCAACCTCGGCCTGGTCCAGCCGGACGTCGACGTGCTGTGGGACCTCGCCCCGCACGACCTCTCGATCCTGGACTTCGTGCTGCCGCCCGGGGTCGAGCCGGTCGGCGTGTCAGCGCAGGGCGCCGACCCGATCGGCGCCGGGCGCGCCTGCGTCGCGTACCTGACGGTCCGGCTCAGCAACGGCGCGCTGGCGCACTGCCACGTCAACTGGCTCTCCCCGACCAAGGTCCGCACCACGCTGATCGGCGGCTCCCGGCGCACCCTGGTCTGGGACGACCTCAACCCGCAGGCCCGGCTGGCGGTGCACGACCGCGGCGTGGACCTCACCCCGCCCGACCAGCTGACCGACGCCATCCGGCACCGGGCGCTGATCTCCTACCGGGTCGGCGAGATGGTCGCGCCCGCGCTGGTCGAGCAGGAGGCGCTGCGCAACGTGATGGCCGAGTTCGCCGCCGCCATCACCGAGCACCGGGCCCCGCTCACCGACGGCCGGGCCGGGGTGCGGGTGCTCCAACTGCTGGAGGCGGCCTCGCTCAGCCTGGAACTCGGCGGTGCCACCGTCCCGGTGGGCGCGGCGGTCCGGGCCGGGGCGCGGGCGCGGTGAGCGCGGGCACGGCGGTCGGGAACGGGGCAGGCGGGGACGGGGCAGGCAGGGACGGGAAGGCAGGGGCCGAGACGGTGGGGGCCGGGACGGCGGGGATCGGGACGGCTGGCCGGGCGGCGCGCGGCGTGCCGCTGGTGGACCTGGCGGCGGCGCACGCCGAGGTCGAGGCCGAGGTCCGGGCCGGCTTCGACCGGGTGCTCGCCTCCGGCGCCTTCGTCAAGGGCCCCGAAGTGGCCGGGTTCGAGCGGGAGTACGCGGCCTTCGCCGGCGCCCGCCACTGCGTGGGCGCCGCCAACGGCACCGACGCGATCGAACTCGCCCTGCGCGCCCTGGACCTGCCGCCCGGGGGCGGGGTGGTGCTGCCCGCCAACACCTTCGTCGCCACCGCCGAAGCCGTGCTGCGGGCCGGGCTGCGCCCCGTCCTGGTGGACGCCGACCCGGTGCACCTGCTGATCGACCCGGAGCGCGCCGCCGACGCGCTGCCCGGCGCCGTCGCCCTGCTGCCCGTCCACCTCTTCGGCCAACTCGCCCCGATGGGGCCGCTGCTGGCAGCGGCCGACGGGCGGCCGGTGGTGGAGGACGCGGCGCAGTCCCAGGGCGCCCGGCAGCACGGGCGCACCGCGTACGGGCGGATCGCGGCCACCAGCTTCTACCCGGGCAAGAACCTCGGCGCCTACGGCGACGCCGGGGCGGTGCTCACCGACGACGACGGACTCGCCGACGCCGTACGGCTGACCGGCGACCACGGCGCCCGCGACAAGTACCGGCACGAACGGTTCGGCTGCAACTCCCGGATGGACGCCCTGCAAGCCGTCGTGCTGCGTGCCAAGCTGCGCCGGCTGCCCGCCTGGAACGCCGCCCGCCGGGCCGCCGCCGCCCGCTACGACGCGCTGCTCGGCGGGCCGGACGGGCCGGACGGTCTCACCCTGCCGCGGACCGCCCCGGGCAACGAGCACGTCTGGCACCTCTACCCGGTGCGGATCGGCCCCGGCCGGGACCGCGACGAGGTGCTGGCCGCGCTGCACGCCGCCGGGATCGGCGCCGGGGTGCACTACCCCGTGCCGGTCCACCTCCAGCCCGCGTTCCGTCACCTCGGCCACCGCGCCGGGTCGTTCCCGGTCGCCGAACGGGCCGCCCGCGAACTGCTCAGCCTGCCGCTGCACCCGCACCTCACCGAGGAGCAGCAGGTGCGGGTGGCGCAGGCGCTGGCCCGGGCGCTGGGCGGGCGGTGACGGGCCCGGGGTTCTCCAAAGGCGGGGGTCCGGGCCGGGAAGGGACCCCCTAGGCTGGTGCCAGCAAGCACCGAGTATTTGCAGCAGCCAGTGGGGGCTCCCAGATGACGACAGGTCGGCCCGGCGTCGCCGCCGCACCGAACGCGGCGTACGCAGGTCAGGTGGTGCAGTTCCCGGACCCGGTCCGCGCCGAGCGGCACCCCGCCGGGGTCAGCGTGGACGAGTACGGCTACCCGGACTTCGGCCCGTACGCCGCCGCCGCGGCCGAGGTCGCCGACCCGCCGGAGGGCTTCGGCGTGGACGAGCTGCGGCTGACGGACTACGTCTCGGCCAACGCCGCGCTCTACACCCAGGGCCACCCGCTCTGGGCCGACCTGGAGACCGCCGTCGCCACCCCGCCCGGCTGGACCTGGCACCACGCGGTCGGCCGGGCCGCCCCCGGCTGGCGGCGGATGGAGCTCGTCCCGGTCGAGGTCAAGTCCCTGCTGCGGCACCACGGCGGCCTCGCCACCTCCGCGGCCGACCACACCCGCCGCGGCACCCGCCCGCTCCAGGAGCGCCGGCCCGTGCACTTCTCGCTGGCCAGGGACGGCGGCGACCCGATCGGCGTCCCCGAGGACCTGGTGCAGCGCGCCGAGGAGCGCCTCGGCTACCGGCTGCCCGGCGCCTACCGCACCTTCCTCAAGCTGGGCGGCGGCCGCGCCCCGGTCGGGGTCGCGCTGGACACCGAGCTCGGCCTGCTGCTCGACCAGCCGTTCCTGACCCTCACCGAGGAGTACGGCACCGAGGACGTCGTGTACGCCAACAAGTGCCTGCGCGACCACCTCACCAAGGACTTCCTGGCCGTCGCCTACGCGCAGGGCGGCCTGGTCGCGCTCAAGGTGCGCGGCGAGCAGGCCGGCTCGGTCTGGTTCCACCTGTACGACGACGCCCGGGACTCCGGCGGCCCGGAGGCCCCGGAGGACCGCTGCGCCCGGCTGCTGCTGCCCTGCGGCGAGGACTTCGACGCCTTCCTGCTGCGGCTGGCCGGCAGCCCGCCGGAGCTGGAGACGGTCGCGGCGCTGATGGTGGACGGCGGGTTCGCCCGGGCCGTCCCGGTGGACTGATGGGCGGGGTCGCGGTGGTGCGGGCGGTGCCAGTGGTGCTGGTGATACCGGTGGTACTGGTGGAGCGGGGGACGACGAGGATGCGGACAGGGGTGAACCGGGCGTGGTGACGTACGCGCAGGCGCAGGAGCTCGCCGAGGAGTGGATCAACGGCGGGGTGCCGCGCTCGCAGCAGCGCGAGGTACGGGTCCGGGAGTTCGACCTGGGCTTCGTCTGCTGGGCGATGACGCCCGGGGACGGGGACGCGGGCCCGGAGGGCTCGGGCGCCGGAGCCGGCAGCGGGTCCGGCAGCGGGTCCGGCAGCGGGTCCGGCAGCGGGTCCGGGTCCGGGACCGGCGGTTCGGGTTCGGGTTCGGGCTCGGGTGAGGCGCGGCTGGTGATCGCCCGGGACTCGGGTGCCAGCACGCTCTGGCCGGCCCTGCCCGTCAACGAGGTGGTCCGGCAGTACGAGGAGGTCTACGGGCGGCCGGTCGCGGCCAACCCGGCCGGGGCGGCCAAGCCCGCGCCCGGGCCGGTCGAGGCCACGTCCTTCCTGCTCAGCCCGCCGCAGTGGTTGCAGGAGGCGGGGGCCGCGGCGATCGCGGCGGAGGCGGAGCGGCTGGGGGCCGGTTCGGCCGCCCCGCAGGCGCCCTCGCCGGTTCCCGCGTCCGCGCCGGTGGCGCCTGCGGCCGCTGAGGCCCCGGCTCCGGCCGAGGCCCGCGCCGAGGAGCCGCCCGCTCCGGTGGCGCCGTCCGCGCCCGCAGCGCCCGCAGCGCCCGCAGCGCCCGCCGTGCTGACCGAGCC